>NZ_JADZGH010000251.1:102988-106195 GCF_015865005.1 Rhodococcus sp. CX | reverse complement strand
GCGGTCCACTGCCGGACCAGCGCCTCCACGTGGTCCGGAGCCGCCTGGACCGGAACGATGCGGAAGGCGGCAAGCGCCTCGGCGATCGGCAGGACCCGCTGCACGGGCCCAGCCGACGACAGCGGCAGGACGGTGCGCAGCACCCGGTGGCGGATCACCACATCGGTCAGCGCGACCTGCAGGGCCGGGACGTCCAGATCCCCGTCGAGATGCAGAACGAACGGCAGGTGGTACGCGCCGGTGTCACCGTGTGCGCGGGCCTGCAGCCACAACCGGTACTGGGCGGGTGCGAGCGGCGCCGGCCCCGGTTCCTCGGACCGGACATCCGGATCGACCGCGCGCGGTCGCTCGGCGGCGGCCGCAGCGAGACGAGCGACGGTCGGATGGTCGAAGACGTCCCGCAACCGCACGTCGCGCCCCAGCGCGGAAGCCAGGTCCGCAGCGAGTTGTGTTGCGGTGAGCGAATGTCCGCCGACGACGAAGAAGTCGGTGTCGGCCCCCACGCCCTCGACCCCGGTGATCTCGGTGAACAACCGGGCGACGAGCGTCTCGTTCGGTCCGGCCGGGGGTCGATGTCCGATCGCGGGTTCGATGGTGGGGGCGGGCAGCGCACGCCGGTCGATCTTGCCGCCGGGCGTCAGCGGCAACGCCTCGAGGACCGTCGTCGTCGCCGGCCTGAGGTGGGCAGGCAGCCGCCGGGCGAGCCGTGCCGTCACCTCGGCCACGTCGACGACCGCCGATTCGGCAGGAACGACGTACGCGGCGAGGCGATCACCGTGCACGACGACCACTGCCGCGGTGATCTCGGCGAACGAGGTGAGCACCGCTTCGATCTCGCCGGGTTCGATCCGCCGACCGCGGATCTGCACCTGGCGATCGGCGCGTCCGAGGAAGTCGAGGCGTCGTTCGCCGGTGTCGGGGTCCCGGGTCCAGCGCACGAGGTCGCCGGTGCGGTAGACCCGCTCCCCCTGCGGTCCCGCGACGAACCGCTCGGCGGTGCGAGCCGGAGCATCCAGATAACCTCGGGCGACCCCCGGTCCCGCGACATACAGTTCGCCCACCACACCGGCAGGGACGGGGTGGAGCCTGGTGTCGAGCACGTAGGCGGCCGTGCCGGCGATCGGACGCCCGATCGGCACTCCGGAACCGGGTCGCAGCGGGTCACTGACCGTCGCCAGCACCGTGGTCTCCGTGGGGCCGTAGGCGTTGAGCAGGATCCGGCCGGGCGACCAGCGGTCGGCGACCGCCGCGGACAGGGCCTCGCCGCCCGAGTCGACGACCCGGAGGTGGGGCAGGTCCGCTTCCGGGGTGGCGGCCAGGATCGCGGGGGCCGTGATCGCGTGGGTGATCGCCTCCCGTCGGAGCAGATCTGCGAGCGCGGGACCGGCGACCGCGTCGGCCGGGCAGATCACCACGGTCGCGCCCGCGTCGAAGGCGAGCAGCAGTTCCTGCAGTGACGCGTCGACCGTGGGCGCGGCCAGGTGGAGCACGCGCGATTCGCGATCGGCGCAATACTTCTCGCGCAGGGTCGCGACGAGCGAGGCCACTCCCCTGTGGGTGACGGCGACCGCCTTCGGCACACCGGTGGACCCGGACGTGTGGATGACCCAGGCGGGATGGTCGAGGTGCAGGTCGCGGAGCCGGTCCGCCGGAGTGAAGGGAGCGGCGCGTCCGGTGGACGGCGCTACGAGGGTGACGTGCGCGGGCAGCACGACGTCCCGCCCGGCGACCACGATCTCGGCGGAACGCAGCAGTTCGTTCAGGCGCGCCCCGGGCAGATCCGGGTCGATCGGCGTATAGGCCGCGCCGGTCTTCGCAACGGCCCACAGTGCCACCACCGACTCCACCGAGCGGTGCAGGATCACCGCGACCCTGTCTTCGGGTCCGGCTCCGGCTGCGACGAGCCGTCGCGCCAGGTCGTTCGAACGGGCATCGAGCTCGCGATAGGTCAGGGACGACGTGGCATCGCGCACCGCGATCGCGTCGCTGTCGGCATGGGCTGTGAGCAGATCCGGCAGCAGTTCCGGTGCCGCTGCCTCGGGGCCGTGCGCGGGAACCAGCCCGGCCAGGTCCGCCGCATCCCCGAACGGTAGGTCGCCCAGTGCGCGATCGGGATTCGCGACGAACCGGGCCAGGTGATCGAGGAACAACCGGTGGTGCCGAGCGAGTGATTCCTCGCTGTAGAGCGCGGGATCGGCTTCGAAATCCACCCGGACGGTGCGGCCGGCGACGCCCGGATACACATTGACGGACAGATCCTCGATCGGCCCGGTGGACTGTACGTGGAAGTCGCCGACGATCTCACCGAAAGTGATCTGCGGGTGGAACATCATCAGGTTGACGACCGGGCCGAACGCGCTGCGGGTATCTCCGTGCTCCCGGCCGAGCTCTCGCAGGTCCGCGAGCATGTCCTCGTACCGGTAACGCTGGTGCCGCAGGGCTCCCGTCAGCTCCACCTGCACCCGCCGGATCAGCTCGGTGGGTGTCAGGCCGGGATCGACCTGCAGCCGCAGCGGCACGACGTTGGACAGCGTTCCACCGGACCGGCGCAGCGACGCGGTCGTCCGCGCCGAGACCGGAAGGCTCAGTACCACATCCGACGTTCCGGTGGTTCTCGCCAGATAGGCGGCGAAGGCGGAAACGACGACGGGCACATCCGTCGTGTTCACCTCGTGTGCAAGGGCGGCGACGGCCCGGGCCGTGGCGGGCTCGAGCAGTGCTCCGGTGTGCCGGCACGGCATCCGTGGCGGCGCCGACCCTTCCGGCCGAGACGACCCGTCCGCAAGCGACAGCGGATCGGGCAGATCGGCGAGTCGCTGCATCCAGTGCGCCCGGTCCCGCAGGCGCCGATCCGAAACCTCGTACGCGGCATCCATCTCGCGCAACCGGGCGACGGTGAGGCCGCGGAAAGGTGGTGCCTCGGCACCGTCGACCCAGGCCGTGTACAGCTCCGCGCTGCGCGCGAGCATCACCATGGCGCCGTGTCCGTCGAGTGCGATGTGGTGGGCATAGCTCGACAGGAAGAACCTGTCGTCGGCCAGCTGCAACAGTGTTGTACCGATGAGCCTGTCGCGCAACGGATCGAGACGGCGAGAGTATCTCCGGGTCATCCACCGGTGCGCTGCGCCCTCCGGATCCTCGGATCCGCGGAGATCGACGTAGCCGACCGAATCCGGTACGTCCGGACGGACCGTCTGATAAGTGTGG
>NZ_JADZGH010000251.1:79812-102978 GCF_015865005.1 Rhodococcus sp. CX | reverse complement strand
AGAGAAAGCCGGACTCGACGTCCCGCGCGGCCTGCTCACACGCCGCGCGGATCAGCCGTGTATCGAGATCGCCTCTCAGTTCGAGATATTGGGCGATGGTGTAGGGAATCTCCGGCTGCAGTTCCTGGGCGTACCAGAGACCGCGCTGGACCGAAGACAGCAGAATACGACGCACTGTCCTCCCCTCACATCGCCCGACAACGACAAACCACGGACGAGTGGAACCACGAAGAGACCTCCCCGACCGAGATCGCGACGAAGCCTCCCAACAACGTCGACGACCGATAGTTCGCAAGTGTACTTACCGTAGGCCGTCGACACCACTTGAACGACCGGCGATTCGAAACTCGGTTATGGTCTGCGACGAGGATTCTGAAGGGGTTGTGTTCGCATGAGCGATATTACCGATGGGTCACATTCACCCGGGCGACAACGGCGCAAGGTGAGACGCAAACGCACCGAGGAGGAGATCGCTCGATACCGCCGACGGCGTGCCACGGTCCGAATCTACTGCGGGGCAGCAGTCTGCATCGCGCTCGGCTCGACAGCATGGCTGGGATACGAGGCACTGCAGGCCAAATCGAGCCTGGAGCAGGCGCGAGATTTCGCTGTCCGGTCCAAAGATGCTCTTCTGTCCGGTGATTCGGAAACAGCGATTCTTGCAGCGGAGGACGCGAACCGGTACGCACAGCGCGCCCGGGATGCCACGCATTCGCCACCGTGGCGGATCGCCGCCACCGTGCCGTGGCTCGGAAGTCCGCTTTCGGCGACCGCGCAGATGTCGGAAGTGGTGACAGGCCTCACATCCGAGGTATTGCGACCGGTCGTCGACGCGGGAGCAGCCGTCTCCCCCGATCGCCTCTTTCTGGACGGCGCCCGAATCGATTTCACCGCTCTCGGGGCTGCCGCGCCGATCCTGGCATCGACCTCCGAGGCGATGACGAACCTAGATGTCCAGGCCCGGAGCGTCGACGGCACCTACGTGGGGGCGGTCGACCGCGCCCGCATCCAGCTGCAGGAACAGACCGCGGAACTGCGTGGCCTTCTGGAGAACACGGCAATCGCGGCACGGATCGCACCGGCGATGCTCGGCGTCGAGGGACCTCGCAGCTATTTCCTCGGTTTTCAGACCAATGTCGAAGCGCGCGGGTCGGGCGGCCTGCTGGGAGGATTCGCGATCGTCCGCGCCGAGGACGGCCGTGTCCGCGTCGACGACGTGGCGAGCAACCGCGAGCTTCGCCGGGACTATGCACCGATCGACCTCGGCCCGGACTTCACCCGGCTCTACGGTCAGAGCCGGCCGACGCAGGACTTCCGAAACAGCAACGTCAGCTCGCATTTTCCCTACTCAGCCCGGATCTGGCAGTCGATCTGGCAGCAGGAATCGGGAGAGCTCGTCGACGGAGTGATCGCGACCGACCCCGTCGCCTTGAGTTACGTCCTCGAGGTCGTCGGCGCCGTCACGATGCCGGACGGCGAGAAGATCACCGCCGAAAACGTCGTCGAACTCACCGGATCCACCGCATACGCGCGATTCGGCGATGATCAGAAGGCCCGCAAGGAGTACCTCGAGACCGTCGCCGGGAAGGTCGTCCGGAAACTCACCGGTGACATCGCCCGCCCGCGCGCACTGCTCCAGGCTCTCGGTCGCGCAGCCGGTGAAGGCAGACTCGCCGTATGGAGTTCACACGGTGCGGAACAGGACGTACTGGCGGCCACAGCACTCGGACACACCGTGCCCGACGATCCGGCGCCGTATGCCGGCGTCGTGGTGAACAACCTGGGTGGCAACAAGCTCGACTACTACCTGGAACGGGAGATCTACTACACCGCCGGCACCTGTGACGGGAAGACCCGCACGTCGACGGTCACCGTTCGGCTGACGAACGCTCTGCCGGCCGGCGAGTACACCACCTATGTGGCAGGGATGTTCGACAATCCGATCGGCGCACCTGTCGGTACCAACCTGACCGATCTGTCGTTGCTGGCGACCCACGGTGCCCGGCTGAACAGGGTCACCGTCGACGGCAGGCCGACGTTCGCTTTCACCGGAAGCGAACTGGGACATCCCGTTTTC
Organism: Rhodococcus sp. CX; assembly: GCF_015865005.1. Lineage (NCBI taxonomy): Bacteria > Bacillati > Actinomycetota > Actinomycetes > Mycobacteriales > Nocardiaceae > Rhodococcus > Rhodococcus sp. CX. The sequence continues at coordinate 100,901 of NZ_JADZGH010000251.1, read as the reverse complement.
GGCGTCCAGGTTCCCGTCCTGCAGGGCGCGACGTCCGAGGTCGTCTACGAGCTGACCGAACCGGCCGTTGCGGGCGAGGCGAGAGTCCCCGTGCAGCCCCTCGTCGACGATCCGGCCGTGACCGTGTCGGTACCGGACTGCGGGTAGGAGCCGGCGCGATCCGAGTGTGCCCCGGCCTCGGCAAGAGACGGGGCACACTCGGCGCGCCCGGCCGGGTGCGTCCACGGCCGGTCGCAGAGCGCGGACGGTCTGCCCTCCGCCGCACTCAGAGTTCGATGCGCTTTTCGATATCGTCCCACATCTGTTCGGTCTCCGCCTTTTTCACGATTGCGAGCTCCGACACAGATTCCCTGATGCGCTGGATCTCCCCGAGCCGCCGGCTCAGGAAGGTGTCGACCGAGTTCGGGTTCTCGTACGGGTCCATCACCAGCCCGGAGACATCGTATTCCTCCGAGAGCCACTTGTACTTGTGGCTCCACCCGTGGACGAGCCCGGGAACTCCTTGGCTCAAAGCACTGACGAGGGCGTGAAATCGCCCGGAGACGATGAACGGCGCTTGCCCCAGAAGCCATTTCGACTGCCGGCCGTCCAGGCCCTCGATCACCGGCATCCCTCCGCACGTCCCGGCAAGCGTGTGCAGAAGGTCGGCGTCGCCGCCGCCCTCGTGGCACAGCCCGTACACCTCGTAGTCGTGCGCACGAAGCACCCGGACGATCTCCTGGAGATTGCGCATGTAGTCGTCCTTCGAGCCACCGCGCGCAGCCGCCCGTTTCGCGATGTTCCAGTTGGGAACGATCGGCACCATCCCGCGTAGATGCGAGAGACCACGCGGCTCCTCCGGCGCGAGCGCGGTCGTGAAGTCCGTTGCCACCGCGATCTTCTCGTAGGCAGACCGGGATCGAGCGGCTCCCTTCAGGAACCGGGCGGAGTCCGGGTCCCGCGCATAGACGAGCTCGCAGGAATCCAACAGGTCGGCGACGGGCTCGGTCACCTGCTCGAGCGGGCCGAACGCCTGCGGCAGCAGTACGACCGGGACACCTCGGTCGGACCATCGGATCAGATCGTCGGCCCGGCGCCGCAGATCGAGGTGGGCCCACTCGTCGCTGAACACGAAACCGGACACGTCGAAGACCGCGTCGATTTCCGACCCGACTACGAACGGCATCCGGTGCCGCAGTCCGCTCAGTCGTTCGGGGTTTCCTCCCCACACGCGGATTCGCAGCTTGGGGAACTCGAGCAGTGAATCGAGCCCCACCCATCGCTTCGCACGTTCGGATCCGGTCTGCATCGCGATGACGGGCTGGGCGCCCCACCTCGACCGAATTTGCTCGGCGGCGGCGCAGAGCATCAGGTAGGCACCCTGATTGGTGAAATTGCCGCCCGTGATCAGGATGTTCTTGCGTCGCTTGCTCATCGCGGATCTCCTTCGACGTTGCCCACGTACTGTCGGATCGAGTCCAGGTCCCGCTTACCGGAACCGGGCACAACGGTGTTCGGGAGGACGTGGCCGTAGGCGATCAGCATCACGGTCCGCTCGTAGCGCTGCAGACCCAGGATCTGTGCGATGCGCGCGTCCGCATCCGCCGAGTCCGGCCAGTTGATGCAGCAGGTCGAGACACCCTGCGCCTGCATCGCCATGAGGAAGCCCATGGACGCCAGCGCGGAGTCCACGTAGATCAGGTGACGATCCCGGGTGTGCGCGTACGCCGACAGGTCACCGACCACGACCACCAGCCCGACGAGATTCTGCGCGTATCCGGCTGTACCGCCGGGAATCTCCGCGATCCTGCGGACCGTGTCGCGGTCGTCCACCACGACGAATCGGTAGGGCAGGCGGTTGCACGCGGACGGCGCCTGCATGCCCAGGGTGATCGCCCGATCGACGAGGGAACGATCCACGGTCTTCGAGTCGAACCATCGCACCGACTGGCGGGCATGTGCGAGCGAGAGCAGTTCGTCGTAGGTCGGCAGCCGCTCGGAGCCTGCGCGTTCGGCATCCAGGACCGGCACGGGGCCGGCGTAGTTCCGGGAGCGCGGGCCCACGTTCAGTTGCTTGTACGTCTCGCGTGCGCGGCGGATCTCGGGTGACGGGCTCTCCTCCGTCGCGGCGAAGTACGCGTCGAGCGTGTCTGCCACCCACGCGCAGGTCACGGTGTCGAGCAGATCGGCCGCCGTGCACGCTTCCACCGCGGCGACGAGATCCTCGATGTATCCGGCCGCGAAGGTCTCCCGCCGCGGAATCATCGAGATGCCCTTCTCGAGCATGTGAATGTGCCGTCGCACGTAGTAGACCTCGCGACCGGAGCGACGTGCGCTGTGGTGCTTGCGCATCCCGGCGTAGACCGCCACGATCTCGCGCGCGAAGGCACGTCGTCCGAAGAAGTCCGCCAGTGCCACCGCGAGAAAGAAGCGCTGGGCAACGGTACGCCGGAGCGAGCGGAACACGGTCACCGATCGATCGAACATTTCAAGACTCCACTCTCTGCGAACCGGCACGGGCGAGGACGCGGCTGACCGGTGCCATCCAGGCGCGGGACATCTGGACCGCCACCGGCCAGGTCGATCGGGACAGGAAGGTGAACAGGTACACGGACATCACGTAGGACGCGGTACTCGCCCAGGCAGCACCGACGGCCCCCCACTTCGGAACGAGCAGCAGGCACAACGCGACGGTCGCCACCGCACCGAGCCAGTGCCTCCCCACCGAGATCCAGAGGTTCCCCTCCGCGATGATCCACTTACTCAGCACCGAGGACATGAACATGAATGGCACAGCCAGCGCCTGGATCCTCAGCAATGCCGCCGCATCCTCGTACTCGGCGCCGAACGCGGTCACGACGACGACGTCCGCGAGGACGTACAGGAGCACGGCGATGGCGATGCCCGCCCACAGCGCGCCGTCGAACGAGCGCTGCAGCCTGTCCCGGTATGCGGAACCGCCACCACTGTCACGATCCTTCCGGCGCGCTTCGAGCAGGGCCGGGAAGGTCGCGGTCATATAGGCCATGGGCAGGGCCAGGCACACGTCCATCACACGCTGCGACACCGCGAACATCGCCACACCGGTCGCGCCGACGAGGATCTGGACGACGATCAGGGACGCCCGCAGGTTCACCTGCTGGGCGATACCGGAGATCAGCAGCGGAGAGGACCGCTTCCACAGGTCCACCACGTCGCGGGCACCGGGCACTGCGAACGCTCGCCCGCTGGTCACATCCCGGCGATAGCAGACCAGAACGGCGACGCTGCCGGCGAACAGTTCGGCCACGTACAGTGCCACGATCACGGTGACACCGGATCCGAGCCACAGCGCAGTACATTTCGCGGCGAAGAAGACTGCTGCCACGATGATCTTGGCGAGGGCCGGTTTCCGTGCGTTCAGCCGGGCCTGGTACCAGAGTTCGGGCGCATCGAGCACACGACCGAACACCGCCACCGCCGCCAGCGCGACGAGAAGGAACTCGTCGACACTCGTTGCGGTGCTGCCCATGAAGCCCAGCAGGGCAACGAAATAGAACGCCACCGTGGCCTCGCGCACGATGATGATCGAGCACGTGACGGTTCCGGGCTCCCGGCTTTCGCTGTACCTCTTGATCGCCAGGCCGTACAGGCCCGCGAGTCCGATCGCGATGCCGAGACCGGCCAGGGACATGGCGTAGCTGTAGACGCCGAAGTCCTCGACCGGCAGTGTCCGGGCCAGGATCACACTCAGCAATCCGACGAACAGCAGGTTGCACACCTGCTGCAACGAGGCCCAGATTCCGTTGGAGGCAGCGCCGTCCCGCAAGCGATCACGGATTCTGCGCATCTTCGTGGCGGGGTTCGCTGCCTCCGCGTCGACGGTGTTCATCTCGTCGGATGCCGTTCAGCGCACACCGGACAGACCCACGATCACGGCTGCGCCGTGCGGCGCGCCGGATCGTGCGATCACGGACAGGCTGCGGCCCACACCGCGGAGTGATCGTTCGGCCAGCGCAGCACGCAGTACGTGGGTGCACGCGAAGTCGGCCCGGGCACGACCGGACATTCCGGGACCGTGCACGTCGAGCCAGCGGAGCGAGGCACGGTGGTCGGCCTTCTTCGAGATCGACCCGCGACTGTCCTGCTGGACATGGACGAGTGCTTCCGGTACCCAGACGAATTCGCATCCGGGTATCTGCATCGCGCGGGCGATGTAGTCCCAGTCCTGATGCTTGGGCAGCGAGTCGTCCCATCGCACGCGCTCGTGCAGTTCCCGGGAGATCAGCAGACCGCTCGTCTGGAGCGCGTGGGTGCCGAACCGAAGGCGAGGCCGGCTCACCAGATACGACGCGACGTCACCTCGCCCCTCGTACGGGCGCGACGGAATTTCGGTGACCGAACCGGCACGGTGGAAATACATACCGGTGGCGACGAGTACGCGGCCTCCGGCGGCGCGGCTCCGTGCTGCCGTCAACTGCTTCTCGATCTTCTCCGGCTCCCACCAGTCATCGTCGTCCAGGTAGGCGATGTACTCGCCCCGAGAGGCATCGGCGCCGAGATTGCGCGCGGCCGATCCGCCGATGCGCCCGGGAGTTCCGATCACCGTGACACCCCTGGCGCCGACCCGTTCCGTGACGGTGTCCAACGCCGACGGGTCGTCGACGACCACCGTGACGGTGACGGGCGCGGTCTGCGCGAGAGCGCTCTCCACGGCGCGGACGACGGACTCCCGGCCGATGGTCGGTATCACCACCGAGACAGGCATGTTCACGACTTCTCCTTCTCTCCTCCGGCCACGCGATGCCGTTCGCCCGTCGCGAGCACGTTCACGACGAGGACCATCAGAAGCACGGGTTCGACGAGATAGCGGAACGCGAGGCGTCGCGGTGATCGCGCGAGCCGGTACAGCCATTCCACTCCGCAGCGTCCCGTCCAGCGCGGCGCGAGATCCTGTGCCCCGGAGAGGTAGTCGATGCATCCGCCGACGTTCGCGACGACCTTGCCGGCGAACTCGTCGTTTCCGATGTTCTCGGCGATCCAGTACTCCTGGGTGGGCATGCCGCGGCCCACCAGCACGACGTCGGCCTTGCGGACCGCCTCCTGCCAGGTCAGTCCCGTCGCCATCGAGCTCTGCGGCTCGAGCCGGTATCCGTCGAATCCCATCCACACCACGTTCGGGTGGTTCGCTTCGACCCGTTCGGCGGCGAACCGGGCGGATTCCGGTGATGCACCGATCGACACGATGGTGCGGCGCTCCCCCGACTCCAGCAGGACGTCGAGCCAGTCGGAGCTGCCGACGCGGCGGTCACCCCCGAGCTTCCGTCGTGAGGCGATCCGTGCCAGCTGCAGGATCGGCCAGCCGTCCACCAGGAAGACGCCGGCCTTCCGATACGCCTCGCGGAACCGAGAGTCCTTGAGATGCAGATACAGCGCATGGAGGTTGTAGTTGGCGATCCACAGCGGCTCACCCGTCCGGCTCGCCGATCCGATCAGATCCGCGACCTCGGCGGCGTTCATCGGATGCAGTCTGATCCCGAGCAGATCGATACGAACTTCCGGTGAATCAGTCATTGTTCGTCCCCGTTTCGGTCGTGCGACGGTCGTGGTGGGTGTCCGCGGATGCCGCGCCGTCGCCGGGACGGGCGGCGTCCGCTGTCATGAACAGCGCGGCGGCGACGACGACGAGCCCCGCGGTCTGAGGTCCGAAGAGCGCCTCGGCGAACATCGCCGCGCTCGTCCATGCCGAGAGCAGCACCGCCGAACGCTTGCCCAGGTACTTGCACAGACTCGCCACTGTCGCGCCGAACAGCGCGATCCCGAGGATCCCGGTCTGGTAAGCGAGTACGCCCCAACTGCTTTCGCCACCGGTGAGGATCCACCTGGAGACCGGTGCGCCGGCGATCCGCGCGAAGTTCCCCCCGTTACCGACACCCGCGCCGGCGAATTCGGTCAGCGCGTGCTTCATGCCCGCGACGAATCCGGCGAGGTGGTAGGTGGTGCTGTCGCCACCGATGATGCCGAGCGGGTCGGCGAAGACGGACAACGCCTTACCGGGTCCCTTCGCCGCGGCGACGTAGGCCAGGACGAGGAGCACGGAGATCGACCATCCGGCGAGCAGACCGCCCCACACGCGCTTGGACCGCGCGTACGCGATGCCGCTGATCGATGCGATCAGGAGCATGAGGAACCCGCTCTTGGCCCCGCTCGAAATCAGGACCCACACGCACAGGGCGATGCACACGTACATGCCGGCTCGTACGGACCGGGGTCCCTGGATCGCGACGAGCGTGGCGATGATGACGACCGCGGCCGCGATGTATCCGGCATTCGTCGGCTCGACGACGAACCCGCCGGTGCGTTCGAACTGCAGGCCGAGGAACGACGTCACCGACGACAGCGAGTTGAGTGCGCCGTTCTTGTCCACGTTGACGATCGACCGCCAGACGGTCGATCCGACGAGGGTCTCCGCGAGCGTTCCGATCGCCAGCACCGCGGTGCTGTACCGAACGACGGCACCGAGCAGAGCGGATCGGCGTTCGTCGCTCCACTGCGCGGTCATCGCCACGATCAGCAGCACCGTGGCGAGCGGAATGAGAAAGTTCCGCAGATACGGCAGGGTGGCACCCCCGAGGGACGTCACGTGCGCGACCACCACCAGCGCGAAGAGGGCGTACCAGATCACGGGCCGCCGGTAGGTCTTCAGGTTCGTCATCGCGGTGGGGAACATCAGCGCGATGGCAGTGACGATCGCGACCGTCTTGCTCTCGCTGATATAGACCGGCACGAGATCGATGTGTCCGGGCACGAACATGCCGACCGCGAAGTTCTGGAAGAACGCGAGTGCGAGCCAGAAGACGACGAACAGCTCCGCCCCGACAGCCATCGTCAGCACGGTCGCCACGACGACGCAGCCCACCGCGAGGCCCATCAGTGCCGTCGGGCGGAACTGGCCGACGAAGGACAGGGGCACCGCGTAGACGGCAAAGGCCGCCAGCGTCACGAACAGCAGATAGGCGGGGTTCGTCGGCACGCCGGCGTCGGCCGCGCCGCCGACACGCGCACGATGGAGCGACACGAATGGGGCCGCGGCCTCGCGTGAGCGCGGGGCCGCACCGCGCCGGAGGTCGTCGCGACGACCGATCGTCGTGGTCATTGCGGCTGCCTTCCGTTCGTCGCTGTCGTTCCGGATCCGGTCCATGTCGCCGCCACTCACGAACCGACGCCGATGTGGAGCTGCATCTCGTCCGGCCCGGTGTTCGTGAGCACCACGGTCAGCTCGGCACCGGCGGCGTCGGTCCGGAACGCCACAGCGATGGCGCCGGCACGGTCGCCGAAGCAGTCACCGACCGTGTTCTCCACACCGTCCGTGATGACGACCGCATCGCTCTTCTCCCGCGCGACGAGCACAACGGCCGTTGCGGCACCCCGGGATCCATCCTGCGGATTTCGCGCCAGCAAGGACACCGAGTGCACGCGACCCATGGCGAACTTCTCCAACGGGAGGTTCGCGAACGTCTCCGCCGCTTCCTGTCCCGCGGCCAGAGTCACCTTGCGCGGGCCGGAACCGGCACCGCTCACGAATCCGGCGCGTGTCGACTTCCCGAGGTTCGCCGCCAGTTGCACACCGGAGCCGGAGGCCTGCGTGCCGTCGCCGCCCGGACCGGTGTGACCGGTCAGGTCGTTGCCGACGACGATGCCGGTCGATTCCGGATCCGCGACGAGGCACGCAGCGGGAGAGTCGTATCCCTGGCCGTCGTCGTTCGGGCCCGAGTGCGTCACGTTGCCCAGAACCAATGTTGCAGTGCCGCCGGTGGAGTGGATGTGCGTATCGTCGCCGGCGATCCCCTCCGAGCGTGCGCCGTTGCGCCGCAGAACGTTCGCGGTCACGACCGTCCGCTCGCAGCCGGACAGCCGGATCCCGGATCGGCCGTTCCGATCGATGTTGTTGCCGGACAGAATGTTGTGCTTCGCACCTTCCGCGTGGATGCCGTAGCCCAGATTCCACTCCACCTTGTTCTGCGTGACGATGTTGTCGTTCGCTCCCGGCGGCAGGTGGATTCCGCCGGTGCCGTTCACGTTGACGTAGTTGAGCGAGACGATCGAATCGACGCACCTGGCGATCCCGTATTCCGCGTTGTCGTGGACGTTGCAGCACTCGATCCGGTTGACCCCGGAATAGCCGCAGTCGATCCCGGTACGGCAGTGCAGGATGTTGACGTCGCGGACGAGGTTCCTGCCCTCCAGCACGACGCCCTCGTGCCGGGCTTCGTGCTCGGTCCCGCGGACCGCGAGGGACAGCAGGCCGGCACCCTCCCGGAGCCGCACCACGGGATCGGTGCGTCCGTCCCCGGTGGCGATGAGACGGGTTCCCTCCTGCGGCACCCCGGTGTAGGCAAACGACCAGCTTCCGGCAAGTTGCCGTCCGGCAGGCACCACGACGGTCCCCGCCACCCGGAACCGCCCCGCGGGAAGGACCAGCGAACTCGTCGAGCGCAGCGCCTCGTTGATGGCATCGGTGTCGTCGGTCTCTCCGTCCCCGGCGATACCGAGCTCGGCGATGTCGTCCGGTTCGACCGGTAGCGGACGCACGACGGCGGCGTCATCGTCCCGGAATGTACGAGAGCATGTCGGGACAGTCGCGATCGCGGCAACAGCAGCGGTCAGCGCTGTACCGGAGATGGCCTGCCGACGGCTCAGACGCACGGGACTTCCTTCCTTCGGATCGCGGTGACGGTCAGCCGACGACGGCTTCCGAGACGGCCCGGCCGAGTCCGCGGTACTGCCAGCCCGCACGACGCCACCTGTCGACGTCGAGGCAGTTGCGGCCGTCCAGAACGACCTTTCGGCGCACCACGGACGCGACCACGTCGGGGTTCAGCTCACGGAACTCCCTCCACTCCGTGAGAACCAGCACCACGTCCGCGCCGGCACACGCCTCCATGGTGCTCGTCGCGTAGTTCAGGGTCGGGAACAGGCGTCGCGAGTTGTCCATCGCCTGCGGGTCGAACACGGTGACGGCAGCGCCCTGCAGCTGGATCTGCCCGGCGACATTGAGGGCGGGCGAATCCCGTACGTCGTCGGAATCCGGCTTGAACGCGGCGCCAAGCACCGAGATCCGTGCGCCGAGCAGCGAGCCTCCCGCCGCTTCCCGGGCGAGTTCCACCATGCGACCGCGGCGTCGCATGTTGATGTTGTCGACCTCGCGCAGGAACGTGAGGGCCTGGTCGGCTCCGAGCTCACCGGCTCGGGCCATGAAGGCTCGGATGTCCTTCGGGAGACATCCTCCACCGAAACCGATTCCCGCATTGAGGAATCGGCGCCCGATCCGGGCATCGTGCCCGATCGCGTCGGCGAGGACGGTGACGTCGGCACCGGACGCCTCGCACACCTCCGCCATCGCGTTGATGAACGAGATCTTGGTCGCCAGAAACGCATTCGCCGACGTCTTGACCAGCTCTGCCGTCGCCAGGTCGGTCACGATGAACGGGATGTCCTCGTCCAGGAGCTGCGCGTACACCTCCTTGGCGACCTCGAGTGCCCTCCCGGGACGCACAGCGCCGACGCCCAGGACCACGCGGTCCGGATGCAGAGTGTCCTGTACCGCATAGCCTTCCCGCAGGAACTCCGGGTTCCATGCGAGATCGACATCGTCGCCGGCCGGAGCGAGCTGACGTGCCCGCGCTCGCAGTCGTTCGGCGGTGCCGACCGGGACCGTGGACTTCCCGAAGATGACGGCCGGCTCGGTGAGCAACGGCGCCAGCTGTTCGATCACCGAATCGACATAGGTCAGATCGGCCGCGAATTCCCCCTTCTTCTGGGGTGTTCCGACACCGATGAAGTGCACGTCGGCGAACTCCGCGGCCTCGGCGTACGACGAGGTGAACCGAAGCCGCCCGGCCGCGATGTTGCGCGCGAGGACCTCCTCGAGGCCGGGTTCGAAGAACGGAACCTGACCGGCTTCGAGCTTCGCGAGCTTACCGGCGTCGACGTCGACACCCAGTACCTGGTGGCCCAATTCGGCCATGCACGCGGCGTGAGTGGCACCCAGATAGCCGGTTCCGAACACGGCGATACGACAAGTCATGGCAGATACCCGACTCTTTCTGTTTCGTTCTCGAGGGATGCGGTGGGCTAGTACGCGCCGTCGCTCGCGACGACCGCCTTGACGGTCCGCGCGATGATCAGGACATCGCTCACCATCGACCAGTTCTCGACGTAGGACAGATCCAGACGCACGGACTCGTCCCACGACAGGTCGGAGCGTCCGCTGACCTGCCACAACCCGGTGACACCCGGCCGCACGAGAAGCCGGCGCTGGACGCGACCGTCGTAGTTCTCGACCTCTCGCCGCAAGGGCGGACGCGGACCCACGACACTCATCTCGCGTCGAACGACATTGATGAACTGCGGCAGCTCGTCGATGCTGTAGCGCCGGAGGAATTTTCCGACCCGGGTGACCCGCGGGTCCTCACGCATCTTGAACAGCAGGCCCGCGCCCTCGTTGTTCTTCATCAACGCCGCGACTTGCCGGTCGGCTCCGGTCACCATCGACCGGAACTTGATCATTCCGAACGGTTTTCCGTCGAGCCCGATCCGCTCCGAGCGATAGAAGACCGGTCCCTTGCTGTCCAGCTTCACGGCCAGCGCGACGAGCGCGAACACCGGGGCCAGCACGAGCAACGCGGTCGACGCGAAGACCAGATCGAACGCGCGCTTGCCGCTGCGCTTCGCACCGTGGTAGCTGGGCTTCTCCACGTGGATGAGCGGTAGTCCGGCGACCGGGCGCATCTCCAGCCGAGGCGCCGAGACATCCACGACTCCGGTGGCGACCACCAGGTCGGCGTCGTGCGGATCCATCTCCCACAGCAGGTCGCGGATGCCGTCGGGGCCCAGTGTCTCGGTCGCGGCGACCGCGACGGTGTCGGAACCGGACGCTCGGAGCGCGTCCACGATCGAGTGCTCGTCCCCATAGACGGGAATTCGCTTGCCCGCGACCTCCATGTGATCGCCGGCGATTCCCGAGTACCGGGGAACGCAGACACCGGCGACGTGGTACCCGTCCGTCGAGTTGCGTTCGAACGTCTCGACCATCAACCGCACCGAACGCGCGCCGCCCACGACGAGGACCGAGGTCCGGAACTCACCCCGATTGCGCTTGGCGGCGACCACCTTCCGCCACAACCAACGTCCGACGAGAAGCCCGGCGAGGCCGGTCGGGAACGCGATCGCCAGATAGCCACGAGCGAGCTCGAGCCGGAACACGAGCGCGATGATGGCCACCAGCCCGAACATCCGGAACGTGGCCGAGAGAATCCGCTGGTATTCGTCGTATCCGGAACCGATCACCCGACGCGAGCGGGTCCGGAACGCAGCGAGGAACGCGAGCCACAGCGCTGCGAGGCAGATCGAGATGACGACGTAATTCCATTCGGCTGCAGTCGCATTCACGAGCATGTCGCCCTGACCGAAACGAACGACGTGCGCCAGCGTGACCGCCAGCACGACGACGAGGCTGTCGGTGACGATCAGCCTTCGTACATAGATCCGCTGCCAGGCCCGTCGCGTGCTCGCGCCGGCGGCGTGAGTCGGCGGCTGCGCCACGCCACGAGGGCCCGACCGGACAGGCTCGAGAGCCAGTCCGGTCCGCCCTTCGGGCGGTTGTTCTACCACTGTCATTGATTTGTGTCCTCCCCGTACCGGTAAGCCGTCGCCGGTTGGGCACGAGCCCACGCAACTCGCGCGACCGCCGGACTCCGCGCAACTGTTCCTCCCCAGGAATTGCACGAAATCGACGACCGGCACCAGTTGCCTTACGCAGGTAGTGAGTCTCAACTATTTGCGTGCAGATTGCATCCCCTTGCGACACGACCGGCGTTTCACGTTTTGTTGCGCAGCAGATTCCAATTTGCGAGTCGGTGGCGGTGTGGGGCTGTCGGCCCTGGTCAGCCGACGACGGACGGTTGCGCAGTTCGCTTACCGACCAGTAGTTTTCGTCGGCGGAGTATATCGACTATGGGATAGATCACACGGGAGGAGTGGATTTCGAACGGCATTTCTCGATTTGGACATTCGACCAGTTCAACTGCACTCTCCGCGGCGCGACCGAAAATCGTCCCGCCGGGCCGGACATTCATGGACGACGGCGGCGCCGGCAGAAGACCCTGTCGAAGGGACCGGAGGTCGGCTACTCCACCGGACCGGGATCGGGTGATCCGCTCGCACGAGTGATGAATGTGACTGTCGGACAGAAGCCGTCGACGTCCGACCCCGACACGCGGAGGTCGCGCGACCGCCCCGGACTCTCTATACTCCGATTCGACTCCATGCCTCCCTACGATCGCCGGTTCGATCGTCGCTTCTGCCGGAGTTTTCCAATCACCGCACGAGGACGTGCACTTCGTGCTCGGCGCAGCGCGCCGGGCATCGGGCGTTCGTCGCTCGTTCCTGCGAGTTCAGTTATGAGGTAATGCCATGGGGAGTAACCACACCCACGTCCACAACACCTTCAGGACCGCCGTCGTCCCCGCCGCCGGGATGGGCACTCGTTTCCTGCCCGCCACCAAGACGGTGCCGAAAGAGCTGCTGCCCGTGGTGGATACACCTGGAATCGAGCTCGTCGCGTCCGAGGCAGCAGGATCCGGCGCGAGCCGGCTCGTCATCGTCACCGCTCCCGGCAAGGACGGTGTGGTGTCCCACTTCGTCGACGATCTCGCACTCGAGAGCAGACTGGAGGAGAGCGGAAAGTCACATCTTCTCGAAAAAGTCCGGCGTGCACCGAATCTCATCGATGTGGAGCCGGTGGTCCAGGAACGCCCCCTCGGACTCGGACACGCCGTCGGCTGCGCCGAACAGGCCCTCGACGACGACGAGGATGCCATTGCCGTCCTGCTGCCCGACGATCTGGTGCAGCCCTGCGGAATTCTCGATCTGATGTCCCGGGTGCGGGCGGAACGCGGAGGTAGCGTGCTGTGTGCGATCGACGTTCCGAAGAGTCAGGTCGGTTCGTACGGAGTGTTCCACGTCGAAGAGGTTCCGGGCGTGGCCGAACCGGATGTTCTGCGGGTGCTCGGAATGGTGGAGAAGCCCGCGCTTGCCGACGCTCCGTCCACTCTCGCTGCGGCCGGCCGGTATCTGCTGGACCGCGCCGTCTTCGATGCTCTTCGCCGCATCGAACCCGGCGCGGGTGGTGAACTCCAGCTCACCGACGCCATCGCCCTGCTCATCGACGAGGGGCACCCCGTCCACGTCGTCGTCCATCGCGGGACACGGCACGACCTCGGTAATCCGGGCGGATACCTGCGGGCGTCCGTCGACTCGGCGTTGGTCAACCCCGACTACGGTCCGGGGCTTCGCCGGTGGCTCGCCGAGCGTCTCGGGCTCGAGGATTCCACCGGCCGGGTCCGGACCCGAGGGTCGGGTCTTCCACGTGCACGCACGTGAAGGGAGGCCCGCAGCACGTTCTACGGACCTGTTCGTGACACCGACGGGCACCTCCGGTCGGAGTCCGCTAAACTGTCGGACGTCGCCGCAAGGTGACGGGTGCGTCTCCGTATGTCCTCCCCGACAACATGGAGTTACTGCACAGCCCCGCCCGGCTCCTCCCCTTTTGCCGGCGGGGCTTTCCCGTCTTCCGGCACCGCCGTGCTCACACGACGCCGAGCGCACTCAGCACGAATGCAACCACCCAGTCGAAGATCTCCTGGGGCCCAATGACACTCGATCCGGTGGACGGCACCCGAGGAGACTCCTCGGCCGCATGAGCGGGAGCCGCCGCCGCGGCGACAGCCGCGAGGACGACCGCGGAGACGACCGCAGTTCTCATTCGACCAGATGTCACTTCGACCTCCGTTGCATTCACTTTCGTTGTCGCCGGGGCCCGTTCACCAGCCCCGGTCTGTGACGACCGGGGTTACCCCTCGCAAGCCCGGTCGGCACAGCCCGGGAGCGGCGAGACCGACTCGGCCGGATCGTTGATCGATCCGGCCGAGGGATCCCGCCACCCTGTCCCCGACTGGGACTACCGTAGCACAAAACCGGTCAAACGGTTTTTTACCATCATGTGACATTTTTTTCGGCATCTTTCGGGCTTTTCGGACACCGCAAGCGTCGGCGAGCCGTAACGCCCCTGTTCGGCGGGCTGTTCTATAGTCGCCGCCGAGCGGCTTCGAAGATCCGTTCACAGGACAACAAGGGAGGCCCAGACGATGGCCGGGGGTACGCATGCGGGCGAGGCACGTCCCGTTCTGGGATTCGAGTCGACTGTGCCGCGCCGCTTCGTGCACCGCCGGTCGGTCGCGGAAGTCTTCCTCACCGACTGCGTAGCCACGGACACGGTCGATCACTTCACCCTCGGTGCGCAATGGCCCCGATCGCACAGCTTCTATCGGTCGCACAACGGTCGCTACGACACGATGCTGATGGTCGAAACCCTGCGCCAAGCGACGATCTACCTGGCGCACACCAGGTATCGAGTGCCCCTCGGGCACCCGTTCGTGATGCACACCCTGCGCGTGGACGCCACACCACACGCTCTGTCGATCGACGACCGGCCGGCCGAAGTGACGATCGAGGCGCAGGTCGGCGACCACTTCTACCGGGGCAACATGCTCGCGCGCTTCTCGGTCACCTACGTCTGCCGCATCGGCGACACCGAAATCGGGCGCGGTTTCGGCACCGCGAGTGTATTCACTCCCGCTGCGTACGCCCAACTTCGTTGGGGTGGTTCGGGTCCCCGAGCAATCGGCACGCCGGTCCGTCCCGAGCCGATGTCCGGCAAGATGGTCGGGCAGTTCCGTTCGGAGGACGTGGTCCTCGGAACGGAGCACGGCCCGAACCGGTGGACACTGCGCGTGGACGACGAGCATCCCATCCTCTTCGACCACCCGAGCGACCACGTTCCGGGCATGCTCGTTCTCGAAGCTTTCCGGCAGGGGGCTCGCGCGGCGCTCGCCCTGCCGCACGCGGACATCGAGTCCGTCGAGGTCACGTACCACCGATTCGCCGAGAACGACGCGAACGCCACGGTGTCCGCCGAGCCCGATCCGGATGACCCTTACACAGTTCGTATTTCGGTCGAGCAGTGGGGACAGCACATCGCCAGCGGCCGGGTGCGCCTCCTATCGGACGGTTTCCGGTGACGGCACGATCGTCGTCACGACGCGGCTGCGGACCACCGTGCGTTGCGGATGGTTGCGATCTTCCAGTGCCTGTCGGCCGGCATGAGGCCCGGCAGCATCAGCGACCACATCTCGTCCAGTCGCTGCTCGAGGTCCTCCCGCCCGGTCAGGACGTTCGAGACCAGCTGCACTCCGGTGAACGCACCGATTCCGAAACGTGCGAGAACGTCGGGCTCGATGGTGTCGAGAAGGTCACCTTCGGCGCGGGCTCGGTCGGAAAGTCCCTCGTACGCTCTGATCCAACCGAGATACGGCTCTGCCGGTCCGGCGACCGCACTCAGTTCCAGGGTCAGCCGGATACCGGCTCGCACGATGGGGTCGTGCACCATCTGATGCCCGAATTCGTAGCTGAGCATGACCATCTGCTCGAGGGCGGAACTGCCGGTGGCAGCGATCGCGTCGACGGAGGCGATGGAGATGCGGTGCTGTTCTCCGATGATGGCCTGCGCCAATTCTTCTTTCGACTTGAAGTGGAAGTAGAGGGCGCCCTTGGTGGTGCCGGCGATCTCGACGATTGTGCCCAGCGTCGATCCTTCGAAGCCTTTCTGTTCGAAAGCCTTTGCCGCACCCATCAGGATCTGTTGTCTGGTTGCCTTCGCCCGAGCCTGCCTGACCACGTTCGCTCTGCCCCTAACCGACAAGTGAGATGAATAGTGACGGAATTTGCTGACAACCCCGCTTCCGACCGGTCACAGAACACCATAGCCCGATCCGACCCCCCCGGATCGGTACCGCCTGCGCCGCGAATCGTACTCTTCGGCGCGACCGGATTCATCGGGAGCGCAGTACTCGAGGCCCTGACCAGTGCGGGGGCAGACTTTACCGCAGTGGCACGGCGGCCGGACGCGGTTGCCGAGTCGGCTCCGCGTGTCGTCGCGGCGGATCTCACCGATCCGGCGAGCCTGCCGGGCGCGTTGACCGGCGCGGATGTGGTCGTGCACGCCGTCTCCTACACCGGTGGCGACCCCGAACAGGCCGACGCGGTCAACCGGATCGGAACCGAGCACCTGGTCGCCGCCGCCCGCGAGCGCCGCGTGCCGCTGATCTACGTCAGCACGGTCGGCGTGTACGGATCCGGACCGCACCGCGGGATCGTCGAGGGCACTCTGGACCCGAACCCGGTATCCGTTCTCAGTATCAGCCGGCTCGCTGCCGAGAAGGCCGTGCTCGACTACGGGGGGACGGTGGTCCGGGTCGGTTTCGTGTACGGACCCGGCGACCGCTGGTTCGCCCCCGGCCTGGCGTACATCCTCGCCCGTCTCGGTGCGTGGGTCGACGAGGGCCGGTCGGTGCTCTCGCTCATCGGCGTCGGCGACCTCGGCCGACTGCTCGCGGCACTCGCGCGGCAGGTACCGCCGCTCCGGCTCGGCGGCACCGTGCTGCACGCGGCGTATCCCGAGCCGCGGCCGGTGCGGGAGATCGCGGCCGAACTCGCGGCCGGCGGCGCGTTCCCCCTACCGGAGGCGAGCCTGACTTTCGACGAGGCCGTCGCACGCGCACCCGAACTCGGGCTGTCCGAACGCAACATCGATCTGGCCGGGCACGACCACCACTACGACTCGACTCGTATCTGGGAGACGACCGGGCTCCCCGTTCCGGACGAACGTCCCCGGCTGAGCTTCTGACGGACGCCGCCACTCCCGCCCCGTGCGCGATTTTGGTAGCGGCCGCTACCGAAATCGCGCACGGGAGGGGCTGCGCGCCGGTCAGTACGCGCCGTCGCTCGCGAGAACCGCCTTGACGGTCTTCCCCACGATCAGCAGATCCTGCACCATCGACCAGTTCGACACGTAGAACAGATCGAGCCGGATCCGGTCGGTCTCGGACAGGTCGGATCGTCCCGAGACCTGCCACAACCCGGTGATGCCGGGGCGGACGAGCATCCGGCGTTCGACGAAGCCTGGCACGTCACCGCCCTCGCCGGGTGTCAGTGGGCGGGGACCGACCATGCTCATCTCGCGCCGGAGGACGTTGAACAGCTGCGGCAGCTCGTCGAGGCTGGTACGGCGGATGAAGCGTCCGACACGGGTGATCCGGGGATCGGCCGAGGACTTGAAGAAGGTCGCGTCGTCCTGGCCGACGTCCGCGCGGATCTCGTCCTGCAGCCGGTCCGCGCCGACCACCATCGAACGGAACTTCCACATCCCGAACATCTCTCCGTTCAGGCCCACCCGCTGCTGACGGTAGAAGACGGGACCGCAGTCGCCGAGTTTGATCGCCACCGCCACGGCCAGCATGACCGGTGAGAACACGAGGAGCGCGATCGTCGCGGACACGAGGTCGAACACCGTCTTCGCAGCCCGGTTGGAACCACGGAACTGCGGTTCCTCGACGTGCATCAGGGGAAGACCACCGACAGGCTTGATCGCCAGACGCGGCGCGGCGACGTCCATCACCGCCGGCGCGACCGCAAGGTCGACGCCGTAGGGCTCGAGTTCCCACGCGAGGTCGCCGAGATCGGCGCTGCCCCACTGGCCGCTCGCCGCGACCGCGACGGTGTCCGCGCCGGTGAGTTTGACCGCGCGGAGCACTTCGGTTTCGTCGCCGAGCAGCGGGATCTCGCGGCCCCCGATGGTGACCGTCTGGCCGTGCTCTCCGGAGTAGCCGGGAGTGCACACACCGACGACGCGGTAGCCGGCGTCGGCGTCACGGTCGAAGGACTCCACCATGGCCTGCGCGGCACGCTCGCAACCGACCACCAGGACCGAACTCTGGAACCGGCCGCGCTCGCGCAGCCGCTCGAGGTGCTGCCGCCACCACCAACGGGAGGCCAGCAGTCCGAACAGGCCCACAGGCAGGGCGACCGCGAGATAGGCACGTACCAGGTCGAGTTCGACGAGAAGCGCGAGGATTGCGAGACCACCGAAGAACTGCATCGTGGCGTAGGTGACGAGTCGGTACTCCTCGAGGCCACTACCGGTCACGTTCTGGTCGCGGGTGCGGTGGAACGACAGGGCGAGAAGCCAGATCGCTGCAACCGCGACGGACAGGATGGTCTCGTCGAGGACTTCGGACGCCGTGAACGACGTCCGAAAATCCGAGTTCCCGCATCGAATCCATTGCGCCAGTGCGACCACCGCGATGACGACGCCGACGTCGGACAGTCGCAGCCATCTCGCGTAGGCCACCTTCCACTGGCGCCGGTTGCTTCGCCAGCCGGGGTCCGATGCCTCCGCGGTCGGTCGGATCGCGATCGGATCCGTCAGTTCACCGGGACCGGCGTCATTCGTAACGTCCATCTTCGGTTATTCCCCCACGCACTCCCCTTCAGGCCCCCGACGCGATCGAACAGAACAGTTGCCGCACCCCTCGGTGCGGCGGGCGGTAGCTCTTCCGAGCCACCGCGGCACGAATGCTTGCATGCTTAGGTGCACGAAAAACCGTACAGTGCAGGAGATCACACGCTCTCGCTGCCGATCACCCCGGTTTTCACCCCCTATTCCCGCGCAGGACGCCCATCCGCTCCCCACGCGCCCCGGGTGAATTCACCCTCGAATCACCCTTGACACCCCGCATTTTCGACCGCCGATTCGAACGAGGACACGCCGGAGCAGACGTCGAACTACGACGCGATAGAGAATCGAGATCCTTCGGTACCGGGCGTCGGAGATGCGGAACGACCGGGAGAAAACTAGGTGTGGTGTCGAAATTCCTTGCTCGCCAAGGGTACCGGGATCATCCGAGCGCGAGCATCAACACTCGAACCGGACGCTCCCGATACCCCGGCTGCCATCCCCCAGACCCATCGGCGTGCGTGCGATCCACCAGAAGAGGAGAACCTGCACAAATCCGCACCCCCGGACTCACCCCATCACCAATGGGACGAAGCTACCCCACCAACTGTGTGCAATCAAGGTGCAAAAACATCGGCAATCGTGACCCACGTCACCGATGATTCGGCGGGTGTTCGTCGTCAGTTTCCGACCCATGCAACGATTTCGGCACGGAACCGTTCCGACGAGAGGTCCGCGGTCGAACCTGCCGACGGGCGCGGAACCCGATCGATCTCCAGAATGCAGTCGGCAACCGCCTCCCAGCGGTCCTCGCGGAAGCACAGGCCGTCGACTCCCTCGGTCAACCACTCCGACGCACCCCCGAGGCTGTTCACGATCACCCGGGCGCCGGCGGCGCGGGCCTCGACCGGCATGATCCCGAAGTCTTCGATCGCCGGGAAGACGTACACGAGCGCCCGTTGATACAGGGTGTACAGCAACGCATCCGACGGACGGCGCAGCACCCGTACCGAAACCCGCGCCGATTCGGCGAGCTCGCGCAGCCGTGCTTCCTCCGGCCCCGATCCGGCGATCACCGCGGGCAGCCCGGCCCGCTCCGCGGCACGGATCACCCAATCCAGTCGCTTGTACGGAACGAACCGGGACGCTCCGAGGACGAACGAGTCCGGCAAGCTCGCCACCAGCGCCGATTCCTCGTCGTCGAGTTCCGTACGCCAATCCGCGACGGCGGTGATCCGCCGCGTGTCCACCGGCGGGAACACGACCCGCGCGTCCACGTCCCACGCCTTCTCGATCCGGCGGCGCACGAAGTCGCTGTTCGCCGCGAAACGCGCACCCTCACGGGCACGGCGTCGATCGATCCCACGGAGGACCGGCGATGCCAGCCGCGCCGCGGGCGACGTGCCACGTTCGTCGAGTTCCGGGGTCCACAGGTAGCGCGCCGGCGTGTGAACGTAGACGTACTTGCGGAATTCGGCGGGCGGCGTGCGGAACGAGACGTGGTGCGCGAAACAGTGCGAGCTGACCAGGGCGAAGTCGTAGTCGCCCGGACGGCCGCGCCACACGAACGGCATGGCCGGCAGCGCCAGGGCCTTGCTCCGCCGCAGCGGGGTGCGCGCGAGCGCGCTCTCGACGACGGTGCGGCCCGGGTATCGGTCGGCGTTGTCCCACAGGCACAGCACGTCCGCGTCGGGGAAGCAGCGAACGAACTCGTCCAGAACCTTCTCCGAACCGCCGTCGCGCTCGATCCATTCGTGCACCAGAACTCCAGGCATGGCAAATCCCTTCGGGGCCGACGACGCGGCCACGGCCGGTTACCTTAGGCCGAGACAACCCCGATCCGGTAACGCCGGAGGTCCCGGGCCCGATCGAATACATCGTGAGATCAACAGGATTCGCCCCGACGCCGCGATCGGGCATGGAGATTTCACCCCTGGAATCACCCTCGGAGGACTTGGAGAATCACCATGGGCGTGCAATATCCGACCTGGTTCGGTCCGGACGATCTGCCTCTGCTGGGGACCGTCCACGTTCCGGACTCGGGCCGTGCACGTGCCGCGGTGGTGCTGTGCCCACCGCTCGGGAAGGAACACGTCGACACCTACCGCGGCATCAAGGCCCTCGCCGAGTCCCTCGCCGACCGCGGTCTGCTCGCGGTACGGTTCGACTACGCCGGAGCCGGTGACTCGGCGGGTGCACAGGACGACCCGGACGCGGTCACGGGGTGGCTGCGCAGTGTCGTCGAAGCGGTCGGGTCGGCCCGTGCCACCGGTGCCTCGTCGATATGCCTCGTCGGGTTGCGGTCCGGGGCGTTGATCGCCGCCGCGGCAGCTGCGACGGAGGCGATCGACTCGATGGTGCTGTGGGACCCGATCCTGTCCGGCCGCAGCTACCTGCGTGAGCAGCGCGCCCAGTACACGTTGAGCATCGGCGCGGACGATCCGTCCGATCCGCGGGTGTCGATCCTCGGTGGTGTTCTCGACCCGGGCGCCGTGTCCGCGCTCGGCGCACTGAAGATCGACCCGGCGCGCCTCGCCGGCGTCCGCACGCTGCTGGCGGTCCGTACCGCCGTGGCCGACACCCCGGCCGTGCGCACGCTCGCCGGCGCCCTCGACGGTGACGAGATCACCCTCGTCGACCACGAGGCGTTCACCACCCCGGCCAGCTTCCATGTCGCCCTGCCCACCGGACACATCCGTGAGATCGCGGACTGGATCGC
>NZ_JADZGH010000251.1:73565-79598 GCF_015865005.1 Rhodococcus sp. CX | reverse complement strand
TCTCTTCGCGATCCGCACCCACGCTGCCGGTGAAAACGGGCCGGCGAGGCCCACCGTTCTCTTCCACGCGACCGCGTACGAGCATCGCGTCGGACCGGGCAGGTTGTGGGTCGAGATCGCGCGGTCGCTCGCCGCGGACGGGGTGTCGTCGGTGCGGTACGACCGGCGCGGCACGGGCAACACCGGCGTCGTCGACCCCGACCATCCCGTGGCCCTGTACTCCGACGACTCGGACCGGGACGCCCGCGACGCCGCCGACGCGGCGGTCGCCGACCCGCGCGATCTGGTGATGACCGGGTTGTGTTCCGGCGCCTGGTATTCCGCGGCCGTCGCGTTGCGGGTGCGGCCGCGCGCGGTGATCCTCACCGACCTGATCCTGTGGTCGGTGTATCGGCGGCGGTCGCTGCGCGAACAGCTGGCTCCCGGGATGCCCGCGAGCGATGGGGCCGGTGGCGACGCGTCGGCGCGGGCACGGATCAAGGCGCTGCTGCAGCGGCACCTGCCGTACCCGGCGTGGCGGCTGCTCGGCCGGTTCGGCATCACGCAGGTCCCGGAGGTGCTGCTCGAGGCGCTGCGCAAGGCGGGGGTTCCGACCACTGTGATCCTGTCCGCCGAGGACCGCGCGTGGTTCGTCGGCCAGCGCGGCGAGGAAGGGCTGCGTCGGCTGCGTCGGCGCGGCGGTGATCCGGAGATCCACGCCGTCGGGTTCGGTGACCATCCCGCGCTCCACCGCGACCTGCGCGAGCGGATCCGGACGGTGACCACCGAGACGGTGCTGCGCCGCTTCGGGATCCCCGTGGACACCGAACGCACCGCGGACACCGGACGCACCGCGGAGGCACTCCGGTGATCGGTCTGCTCGCCGTCGGGGTTCCCGCCGCGGCGGTGCTGTTCGCGCTGCTGTACCGGCGGCCGCAGAACGGGCTGTTGCTCGTCGCCGCGTTGACGCCGCTGCACGGCCTGCTGACGATTCTGCCCGGTGGACCGTCCCTGACGGGATGGAAAGAAGGTGTGCTCGTCCTGACGTTGCTCGCCACGTTCGTCACCCCGAACCGCGGCCGGACGATGCCGCCGTCGATGCCGTGGTGGCCTGCCGCGGTCGTGTGGGTGGCGATCGGAACACTGTCGGCGCTGCTCGTGTCCGGTCCGGCCGCCGTCACCGCGCTGAAGGTCACCTACTTCTACCTGATCATCCCGATCATCCTGTGGCGCGCACCCTTCGACGCCCGCGACCGCGACCGGCTCGTCACGATCCTGATGGGCACGGCGGCGGTCGGCGCGGTCGTCGGCCTCGCGCAGCAGGTCGTCGGGGCGGACCGGCTGGTCGCGCTCGGCTACTCGTACGACGAGCACATCCGCACGACCGGGGGCATCCTGCGCAGCTTCGGCACGTTCACCGGACCGTTCGCGTTGGGGCTGTTCGTGATGATCGGCCTCATCGTGGGCGGCGCGGTCGCGCTCGCGGATCCGCGGCGGCTGCGCAACTCCCTGTTCCTGTGGGCGACGCCGGTGATGTTGCTCGGCATGGGCGTGACGATCGTGCGCGCCTCCTACATCGGGTTGGCGGCGGCGTTGCTGTGGCTGGCGATTCATCGCCACCGAGTGTTGTTGGTGCTCTTCGGTGCCGGTGCCGTCGCGCTTCCGGTCGCGCTGCTGTTCGTGCCGGGTTCGGTGACGTCCGCGTTGTTCTCGTCGTCGAGTCTGGGTGAGCGCGGGGACGGCTGGGCCGACACCGTCTCGTCCTTGTTCGTGCATCCCTTCGGGCAGGGTCTGGGTGCCACCGGGGCCGCCGCGGACAAGGCCGCCGAACTCGCCGATCCGCTGTATTCGACGCTGTCGCTCGACGCGGCGATCGCGCTCGGCCGGATCCCGTACCAGCCGGACAACTACTACATGAAACTCATGGTCGAACTCGGGCCGATCGGGCTGTGGATCTTCGGCCTGCTGCTGGTGTCCGCGGCCGTGTCGACGCTGCGGGCCTCGCGACTGCTGCGCGGCCAGGACTCGGCGCTGGCACTGGGCGTCAGCGCGTCGGTGATCGCTGCCGCGGTGGCGTCGACCGTGTCGACCTATTTCGAAATCTTCCCGCTGGACGTCTACTTCTGGCTACTTCTAGGAACTGTCGGATGCGCTCTTACACAACAACTCTCGTCTCGGACGGAACCCGGATCGGATTCGGGGCCCTCGCGCGGGGCGGCCGGCCTGCGGGCGGTGGTGCAGAGCGATGCCCGCGCCGAGCTGCCCCGGCAGGTCAGGCCCGTCGAACGCCCGGTGTGCGACGGGGCGCAGCGTGTCGCCTGGGGTCTGGTCCCGCTGCGCGACGTCGACGTGTTCCACGCGCTCGACGTCGATCTTCCGCTCGCCCAGCGCGGCCCGACCGTGTCGACGTTCCACGACCTGTCCGTCTTCGACGTGCCGTGGGCGTTCGGCCGCGGACGCGCCGTCGGGGAGCGGCGTCTGCTGCGCCGGGCGATGCGTCGCGCCGACGTCCTCGTCGCCGTCTCCGAGTTCACCGCGGACCGGCTGCGCGCCCACTGCGGACGCGAAGCCCGCGTCACTCCCCTCGCGCCCGCGCCCTGGGCGGTCCCGCCCGGTGCCGCGGAGGTCGCCGAGGTCCGCGCGCGGTTCGGGCTGCCCGAGCGGTTCGTGCTGCAGGTCGGCACCGTCGAACCCCGCAAAGACGTCGCGCTGGTCGCCGCCGCGTGCCGGCGGCTCGACGTGCCCTTCGTGCTCGCCGGTTCCGGATCGACCGGGCCCGGCAAGCCCGCCGGCGCTCACGGTCTCGGCTACGTCGCCACCACCGACCTGCCCGCGCTGTACGCGGCGGCGACCGCCGTCACCTATGCCTCCACGTACGAGGGGTTCGGGTTACCACCGCTCGAGGCGATGGCGTGCGGAGGCGCTGTCGTCGCGAGTGCCGTCGGCGGGTTGCCGCAGGCTGCACGCGACGGCGCGGTGCTGGTCACCGAACACACCGAGGACGCGTGGGTCCGGGGCCTGCGCGAGGTGCTCCTCGATCGCGACACCCGCCACGCGCTGCGCAGCAGGGCGGTCGTCACCGCCGCGGCCTCGACCTGGGACCGCACCGCGGAGCTGACCCTCGACGCCTACCGCCACGCCGGGCTGCGGATCTGAGGTAGCGATGGGCAGGCACACACGACCGGACGACCTCGGCGAGCCCGGGGTCGCGCAGAGCTTCGCGACAGAGTCGGGTGTCGGACGCCATGCCCGGCTCTGGGACACCGCATCGTGGTCCGCGCTGGGCAGCCCCAGCTACGGGACCGGCCAGGGCAGTGTCCACGGCGACGTCGCCGCCGAGACGGTCGTGCTGCAGCGGATCGCCGCGAAGATTCGCGAGGACACGATCCACGAACCGCAGACCCCCGAACTCGACGCGCGCGACGCCCGCCGCAACACGATCACGATGCTGGGCAGCCGCGTCGCGGTCGCCGCGATGGGCTGGACCGGATCGATGATCGTCGCCCGCGCGCTGTCACCCGACGACTTCGGCAAGTTCTCGTTCGTCTTCGGTCTGCTCGGCCTGCTGTCGGTCGTCACCGATCTCGGTGTCGGCCGCGTGGTCCTCGCGAAGCTCGTCGAGTGCAACCCGTGGGAAGTGTCCTACGTGACGACGGCGTTCATCGCGCTGCGCGCCGCGCTGGGCATGCTCGGTCACCTGCTGGCGATCGCCTACGTGCTGGTGATGGGTTATCCGTCGGATGTGGTGTGGGCGACCGTGATCGCCGGTCTCGTCGTCGTGGTCGCGACACCCAGTCACGCACTGACGGTGATGTACCAGAGCCGATTACGGATGGCGTACGTCGCTGTCGCCGAGACACTCGGCCAGCTCGTGCAGCTCCTCTGCACCGTCGCCGCCGTACTGTTCGCCCCCGTACTGCTGGTGCTCGTCGTGCCGGCGGTGATCAACGAGATCGTCGCGATCGTCGTCAAGATCCGCGGCGTGCGAAACGGTATCGCCGGTCCTGTACCCGCGGCCCGCGCCCAGTTGTGGCGATGGCGCGAGATGCTCGCCGAGGCCGTGCCGCTGAGTATCGGCTTCGCGCTCATCACGATCCTGTCGAAGATCGACGTGCTGATGCTCGGCCGCATGGACTCGTTCGACGCCGTGGGGCTCTACACCGTCGGCTACAAGTTCGCCGACCTCCTCGGGATCGTCGCCTCGACCGTCGTCGGTCCCGTCACCACCCTGCTCGTCGCGACGTGGCCCGGGGACACCGAGCGATTCCGCGGCCGCACCCGCGAGGCGGCGATCCTCCTCACCGTGCTCGGTGCGGTCGCCGTCGCCGCGTTCTGGCCTGTTGCACCGGCATTGATGGATCTGCTCTACGGTTCCCGTTTCGCCGAAGCCGCCGACGCCGGCCGGTTCCTCGTGCTCGGCAGCGCCCTGTCCATGCTCACCGAACTCGGATTGATGGTGCTCGTCTCCACGTCCCGCCACCGCGTCTATCCGTGGGTCGCGCTCGCCGGCCTGGCCGCGAACGTGGCGCTCAATCTGGTCATGATCCCGCGGTGGTCGTACTTCGGGGCGTCGATCGCGACACTCGTCACCGATCTGGTTCTGCTGGCCGCCATCTGGATCGTCGTCGCCCGCACGGTCCCGGTCCGTCGGCTGTTCCCGGCCGGTGCGGTCGTCGGCGTCGCGATCCTCGGCTTCGCGGTGACCGTGTGGGCGACGCTGCTGACCGACCGCTTCCACATCCCGTGGATCGTGACCGCCGCGGTCGCGCCCACGCTCGTCCTCGCGGGCATGCAGTTCCTGCCCGTTGCCGGAAGAATCCGGCTCGTCCATCTCCTGAAGTCCAGGTAGCACACGTGAATTACCGACCCACTTCCACGCGACGCCGCGTCGTCTTCGTCACCCACACCGCCCAGGTGTCCGGCGCCGAACTGGTCATGCTGCAACTGGTGCGGCGCGCCCTCGACGAGGGTTGCGCGGTCGCCGTCGCCTGCCCCGACGGCCCGCTGCGATCGCGACTGCCGGCCGAGGTCGACATCTTGGCGATCCCCCTGCTCGGACCGCAGGGCGAACGCGGACTCGCCAAGGCCGCAACGGTCGCCCGGATCGCTGCCGACTGGCTGCGTACCGGCCGGATCCTCCGGGCGGCACTGCGCGGACGGGAGGACACGGTGATCGTGAACTCGCTGTTCGCGTTGCCCGCCGTCGCGGTCGCGCGGATACCCGGCGCGGTGTGGCTCGTGCACGACACCCTGTCGAGTGCCGAGCAACGAGGGATCGTGTGGTTGTCGCGCCGCGGAATCGCCCGCGCCGTCGCGGTTTCGGAGCCGACGGCCCGGCCGCCCCGAGAGCTGGGGATTCACGTGACGGTCGCGCATCTCGGCGTCGAGGTTCCCGACTTCAGGGTCTCCCCGGACGTCGCGGCGACCCCGGTGATCGGCATGATGGGTGCGCTCACCCCGTGGAAAGGACATCGGGTGCTCCTCGACGCGGTGTCCCGCATGCCGGGGGTTCGGCTCGAGATCGCCGGCGAACCCTTTCCCGGCGACGAACCGTACGCCGAGGAACTTCGCAGGCGTGCAAGCGAACCCGACCTCGACGGCCGCGTCGCCTTCCTCGGCCGCGTCGAACCCCTTCCGACGCTGCGCACCTGGGACGTCGCCGTGTCCGCCAGCATCTCCCCCGAAGCGGGCCCGCTGGTGGCGCTCGAGGCGATGAGCGTGGGCGTGCCGATGGTCGGCACCGATCACGGCGGCACGTCGATGTTGCTGGGGGGCGGTGCGGGACTTCTGGTTCCGCCCGGTGACCCCGCGGCGCTCGCCGCGGCGCTCCACCGGATACTCACCGACGACGACCTACGCCGGTCGGTCACGGAGACCGCCCGCCGCCGCGTCGAGGAGAACTACGACCGCACGACCACCGTCCCCCGGATGCTCGAGGAGTTGCTGCGTGCCTGAGTCGTTCCCCCGCCGCGCCGTCGCCGGGACGATCGCCGCTCTGACCACGGTGGTGCTCACCGCGACGGCCTGCTCCCCGGACCCGCTGCCGTGCGACCC
>NZ_JADZGH010000251.1:65131-73555 GCF_015865005.1 Rhodococcus sp. CX | reverse complement strand
GACGCGATGCCCGCCGACCGTCTCGAGCGGTATCTCGACCTCGTCGAGGCGTCCGGCGCCCGCTGGATCCGCTTCGACGTGGACTGGTCGACGATCGAACCGGAACGCGGCCGGAGCGATTGGAACGGTGTCGATCGGGTCGTGGCCGCGGCCACCGAACGCGGATTGCAGGTGCTCGGTCTGATCACCAACACCCCCGCGTGGGCACGCGTCGACGAGGCGGGGAACGACTCGCACGGCCGTCCCTCCGATCCCGCCGAGTTCGGCCGCTTCGCCGGGGATGCCGCGGCCCGGTACGCGGGTACGGTGCGCCACTGGGAGATCTGGAACGAGCCGAACCTGACGCAGTTCTTCACGCCCGCACCGGATGTCGAACAGTATGCGAGGCTTCTCTCCGCCGCGGCGGCCACGATCCGGGCCGCAGCACCGGAGGCGGTGATCGTCACCGGCGGGTTGTCCCCCGCCACCGACGACGGCACCGACATCAGCCCCACAACGTTCCTCGACGAGCTGTACGGCCTGGGCGTCGAAGACGACTTCGATGCCGTGGGCATGCATCCGTACAGCTATCCGGCACTGCCCTCCGACGCCGGAACGCGGCGCTGGAACGCCTACTACCGCATGCGGAACCTGCACGCCGTCATGGCGGATCACGACGACGGGGACACCCGGATCTGGGCCACCGAGTTCGGGGCGCCGACCGGTTCGGGCGAGGACAGCGTGTCCCCCGGCGAGCAGGCCGAGATCCTGCGCGACGGCATCAACGAGCAGCGGCGGCTGCCGTTCGTCGACAAACTGTTCGTCTACAGTCTCGTCGATCGCGGGACCGATGCCGCCGACCGCGAGCAGAACTTCGGCATCGTCGACCACGATCTCGATCCGAAACCCGCGATGGCCGTGGTGCAGCGCGCCGCATCGACCCCGGGATGCATCTGAAGCCGTTGACGGTCAGTGTATTTCGATTACGGATCGAAGCGGGCGGATCCGGTCGGCGGCGCGGTCGGCGACGTCGAGCGTCCACCGGTGCAACGGCCGGCCCCGCGGGGTGGCGGTGACCGTGACCGCGTCGTATCCCCCGTTGGCCCAACGGGATTTGAATTCCGACGTTCCGAGCAGGTAATCGAATCGGGTGATGCCCAGGTCGTCGTGGTGATCGGCGAGCCACCGATGCAGCAGGTGTCCTGGTCGCAGGTGCGCAACGTCGGGATCGAACCGGGCCATCCACATCTCCGCGGTGCTACCGGTGCGGAACATGATCTCGTGCGCGACCCAGCGGTCGCCGACGATCAGACCCGCGACGAGCAGCGACCCGGCGCGCGCTTCTGCCTCCAGGAACGGCCGGGTGAACGCTGCGATCGGCGGGGCACAGAAGTCGACGCGGCCGCTGTCGGCGTCGGCGCGGGCGGCGACGCCGGCGATGTCCGGCCATCGCCGGGCAAGATCCGCCGGTTCCGTGACCACCTCGACGGACGCCGGGGTGCCGGCCTTCTCCAGCGATCGTTCGATGCGCCGGAGCGCCTTGAGGGTTTTCTTTCCGCGCAACGCAGCCGCAGTCTGTCCGGGTTCGAGATCGATGGTCAGGCAGTGATCGTCGATGTATGCGTCGACGTGCCAGCAGTTCGATCTGCGGAGGGCCACGATGAGGGGGTCCGTCGATTCCAGATGTGTCAGTTGCAGCGGAATCCGCCGGGTGGCGAGGGCATCGACCAATTCGTTCAGCGCGTCGTCGTCCTCGGCGAGCACCCCACCGATGGTCGCGAGACCGTGCCCGAGAACCCGGTACGCACGGACACCGAGACGACTCCGGCTGTGCAGCGGTGCCACCGCGACGAGACGTCCGTGGCGGCGGACGGCGCACACCGCGAGGCGTCCGCGGCCGAGGGCGCGGAACCACGTCAATGCGTAGGACGGACGGGTCGCCACCCGGTGCGGGATGCGCGCGGTCAGGTCGTGCCAGTCGTCCAGGATCGTCTCGATCGTGGACTCGTCGTGGATCGCGAACGTCATCGAATCATCCCGACGAGGGTCGCTGCACTGCCGCCGGTTCGCGTCTGCCGACAGCCGTGTACGAAAATCGTCGGCAAATACCGGCGGCACGGCCCCTCATGTCGATACATTCTTCCCGATGGCTCTGTTACTGCTGTTACCACTGTGACGGGTGGTAACCGTTGTCACCGATGCCCTCGCCGGGGTATCGGTCCGGGACGCTCGTAGGTTACAGGCCGCGGCTCATGCCTGCGCACGCCCGGGTACCGCCAGACGTCCGGACACCGGACGTGACCGGAAGAAGGTATCGCCGTGCGACATTCACGCCTGTTCCGATCCGCAGTGCCGGTGCTCGTCGCCGGATTCCTCGCCGCCACCGTCGCCTGCGCTCCGCCCGCACCGCCTCCACCGACCGGCTGCACCACCTCCGACCTCGGCATTTCCGGTGGCGCACCCATGCTGGGTCTCTCGGATGCCGACCTCAGCCGGGAACTCGACACCATGTGGAACACGGGAATCCGCTGGCTGAGATTCGACATCGACTGGTCCGTCGTGGAAGCCACCCGAGGACAACAGAACTGGTCTGCGATCGATCGGCTCGTCGACCGGGCCCGTGCCCGCGGACTGAATCTGCTCGGCATCGTCACCTACACCCCGGCCTGGGCCCGGGTGGCCGGCACCTCCGATTCGCACGGCCGGCCCGCGGATCCGGCGGCTTTCGCGACCTTCGCGAAGCAGGCCGCGGAGCGCTACAACGGCAGGATCGCCACGTGGGAGATCTGGAACGAACCGAATCTGGTGAACTTCTTCCGGCCCGCCCCGAACCCGGATGCCTACGTGCAGTTGCTGTCCGCCGCAGCGCAGGCCATCCGTTCGGTGCAGCCCGGCGCGATGATCCTCAACGGAGGCCTCGCACCGGCGGTCGACGACGGCACGAACATCGCGCCCACCACCTATGTGCAGCAGCTCTATCAGCGTGGAGCACAACAGTATTTCGACGCACTGTCCGTCCACCCCTACAGCTGGCCGGCGCTACCGTCCGACGCGAGCACCCAGAGTTGGAACACCTTCTACCGCATGCGGTTCATGCGGGACACGATGGTGCAGTACGGCGACTCGGCCACCGAGATCTGGGCGACCGAATTCGGCGCACCGACGGGCCGGGCGAGCGACGCGGTGAGCGCACAACGGCAGGCGGACATCATCCGCGACGGCATCGCGGAGGCACGCCGGCTCGGGTACGTCGACAAGGTGTTCGTGTACACGCTGCGCAACCACGGCACCAACCTGTCCGACCGCGAACAGAACTTCGGTTTGCTCGAGTACAACTTCACCGCGAAACCGTCTCTGGCTGTGGTGCAATCGGCCGCAACCGCATGCACCGGGGTTTCCGACATCCTCGACTCGGAGCCCACGACGCCACCCCCGGTCGTGTCGTAACCGTCAGCGGCCCCACGAGTCCGGGGGCGTACCCGGTCCGCGCGGATCGTCGTGCACGATCTGTGCACCGAGTTCGGCCCTGTCCTGCTGTGTAGGGTGTCCGTTGCCCTGACCCGGGTACGGCATCGGAATCTGCTGGCCGTAGGGCGCAGGGGCCCTCCAGGTCTCGGGAGGCCGGGACGTGCGCCAGACCTGTTCGACGCTCGCGGGCGTGCTCGGCGGACGGCTCTCTGCCCAACCCGGTGCGGCCGGCGCCACGGGGGAAGCCGGGACGTTCCGTGCCGCCGGTTCCGCCGGGGTCGGCGTCGGAACCGGGGTCGGGGTCGGCGTCGGAACCGGGGTCGGGGCGACGGACGTGTCTGTGGCACGCCGAGCACCTGAGGAGCGGAGAGAACCTGGGGCGCGCAGTGAACCCAGTGCACCGAACAGGCTTCCGCGCGGTCCCGCCGCGAGCAGCACGAGTCGGGTGGGCACCTCGATCTCGGCCAGGGCGCGCACTGCGTCCTCGACGGCTGCGCGCTCGCTCTCGGCGGCTGCGACCACGACCACCGCGAGCGCCAGTTCGTCGGTCGGGACCGACTGCCACCAGCGGTCGGTCAACGCGGCCCGCGTGATCCGGTCCGCGGCGGCACCGGTGAAGCTCCGCGGGTCCGACTGCACTCCGGCGCCCGCGAGGATCAGGATCGACTCACTCAGGGAGGCACGCTGATTCACCATGACGGTGGTGTCCAGCGGCAGGCCGAGGGCGTCGGTGTGTTCGATCTGCAGTGCGGTCCGGTAGCGGCGGGACAGCCGCCGCGCCCATTCCGGGCTGTTGGTGGTGCCGCGGCGACCGCTCAGCGCCACCAGGGCCTCGGCGGCGGCGAGGAACAACGCGAGGAACGCGACCATCGCCTCGGCGGCCGGCTTCGGTGACACCTTCTCGCCGCTGCTGTTCGGCGACGCCAGCAGTTGCAGCTGGGTACTTCCGAAGCTGGCGCGGAGCTGACGCTGTTCGTCGATTCGCGCGTCGATCTCACCCTGCAACGCCGCATACGCCGGGGACTCCGGGTCGAGGCTCGCGAGTTCGGCACGCCGGTCCGCGATGGTCGTGTCGAGCCCGGCCACGCTCGCGTCGACGGCGGCCCGGTTCCGCCCGGACTGCACCCGGTCGAGCGAGGTCACGACGATTCCGGTGAGCTCGTCGGCCTCGGCCTGGGAGTCCGCAGTGGCGTTCACGATCAGCAGTGTGGGCGACGGACCGGGCGAAACCTCGATGTGGCCCTCGACGGTCGCCGCATCCCAGCCCTCACCCATCGCCTCCCCGATGAGCGCGACCACCTCGGAGTCCGAGGACAGTGCGACGTAGGGCGCGGTGAGCTGCCCGAGGTTCGCGTCGCCGCCGTACATCGGGGAGGTGCTGCGGATCTCCGCCACCACCCGGGACTCGTAGACGCCCGGTCCGCTGTCGCGCACGACGAAGACGAGCGCGGCGCCGACCGCTGCGATCAGGAACGCGGGCAGGGCAACGCGAGCGAGATCCCGGAGGTGCCCCAGCAGGTCGAACGATGGGGGAACACCGAGTTCACGACGCAACTGTGCGTCGCGGATGCTTCCTTCTGACACTGGGGACCTCTCCCGCACCGATCCGGACAAACCATGCCAACGCTACGTCGGGCGACGTTCGCCGAATGTTACGTGGCCGGGATCGGCGCGGTACCGGGGATCAGGCGATCCCGACGAGGGTGGACAGCGCCTGCAGACCCTCCGTCACCAGTGCCACCGGGCCGGCCGGCGCCTGCGGAGCAGCAGGTGCCGGCGGCACGGCCGGTGCTGCGCCTCCCGAGGCCGGACTGCTCTGCGACGGCGAGGTCGCGGCAGATTCGCCGGGCACCGTCACGGTGATCGGGGAGACGAACGGCCGTCCCGACGGGCCGAAGATGTTCTCCCACCTTTTGCCCTCGGCGTCCTGGCAACCCCAGAAGACGTCGTAGGTCCCGGGCGTGATGGCACGCGGACCCGCCGAAACCGGACCGTTCTCACCGACGTACGTGGCAGCCGAGGTGCTGGTGTTCGTGATCGAGAAACTCGAGCCTGCCGGCTGGGCATCACGGCGTCCCGACGGCTCCGCCGCGTCCAGAGTGCCCTGCTGGGCGACGACGTAGGTGATGCAAGTGACGCCGAGCGCGACGTCGACGCCGCGGAAATCGAAATCGACCCGCACCGCGCCGGGCTGCGCGGATACCGAGACGTCGGGTGCGCCCGCTGCGGTCGCTGTGGCGGGTGCGAGCACCGCAATCGTCGCGGCTCCCAGCGCTGTCACAGCAGCACTCTTCGCGAACATGGTCATGGGTATGTCCTCCCCTTGCTTCCCTGTGCATGTCGGTGGCCGCACCGCGATTCGCGGTCTCCCTGAACGGCCCACCTGATGGATGGTGCGTACCCACGCTAACGGTCTCGGGGCGGAACAGCCGGGAGGCTCTAGGCGCGCGTCGGCCGGTCCCCGTGCCCGAGATCACGATCGGGATCGACGACGTCACGCACCCGCTGCTTCAGGGTGACGATGTCGGGAAAGCCCCCGTCCCGTTTGCGATCCCACACGAGCTGCGTGTCCGCGGTCACCTGGAAGATTCCACCCGTGCCGGGAATCAGTGCTACCTCACCGAGATCGCAACCGAAGGTGTTCAGGAGTTCCTGCGCCATCCATCCGGCACGCAGCAGCCATTGACACTGCGTGCAGTACGTGATGGTGATCCGCGGTCCCGTCGTCATGTCGCGAGGATATCGACCCGAACGGTCGTTACGCGCGCCGGAAAGGCGAAACCCCGCCGACAGTGGTGGGGGGGTCGGCGGGGTCTCTGCAGACCGGTGATGGGGGGACGACCAGCCTGCGCGGCCGCCCACGCAGGGGGGTTGGAGGACGACCGCAGTGGACAGTAGCGATAAAGATCGTTACTCGCTAGTACAAACGATTTCGGCGTGTCAGCTCAATTCCGTATGTGAGCCGTCCCGCTGGCTGCGCTGAATCTCGACGATCTGCTCCTCCACGTCGGCACGGCGGAGAATGCGCCCGATGATCAGCGCGGCGGCCACCGCCACCATCACCCACACCGCGACGCCTATGGCGATCCACCACCACATGACCGATATTGTCCCCGATAACCGGAACCGGGCCAACCATTGCCCCGTCGCAGCGGAGCGACGGGGCAATGATCGGGCGGTCGGTCACAGACCGCACTCCCGGATCGGGGTCACAGGATCAGATCCTGGGGTCGCAGCAGTTCGCGGGCCGAGACACCCGCCTCGATGCGCTCGAGAGGGTCACCGGCGACGTAGGCGTCCAGGCCCAGACCGGTCATCGACGCGATACGCCGCACCGGAACCTGGAAGGTGCGGTAGGCACCGAACGAGAACTCCTCCGGGCCCGCGAGGAACTCGTCGAGCAGCGCGGCCTGGCTGAGCAGATATCCGGTGGCGGACAACGTGCCGTCGGACTTCGTCATCGCCACCACCTTCCAGTACTGGCGGGGCAGGGCGACACCCCGATACAGCGGATCGTCGTCCGCGAGGATCGGCCCCGTCACCACGCTCACCTTCAGATCCCGATTGTCGGCGTTGCCGAGCACGTAGTCCTCGAGCCCGAGCCACAGCGTGCTGCCGGCGTTGAAATCGTGATGCTGCGGGGTGCAGTTGGTGAAATGGAAGGTGTCGTCGTTCGCGGCCTTCGCAAGCGGACCCCACGCCGGATCGAGGCGACGCACGAGATGACCACGGTCGAGCGGATTGTCGCGATAGACCTCCTCCCCCGTCTGTTCGTCGGCGGGGAGACGCGGATCGCGGATCCACCGGTCGCTGTCCCGTCGCGGTTTCTGCGCGAGCCCACCGTCGATGTTGACCGCGGTGAAGAGAGCCAACCGGCGCTGCCGGTGCATGACGACGCTGAAGTGGTGGTAGCGAAGCTCATCGGATGTCACCGAGACCGTGTCACCGGTCACGACCGGAAGCGGCAGCGCCGCGCCGAGGAAGCCGGGGTCGTATCCGTCGCGCCGGCTGTAGTCGGGATCGATGGAGATGGCCTCGGTTATGGACGGTGGAATCGTCGCGTCCGCCCCGGTCGCGCCGACCCGCACAGTGATCTCCACGGCCCGGTCGCGCGGAATCTGCACTGTTACTGCACCATCCGACGATTCCACGGCACCGGGGCGCGACTGCGGGACCGGCCGATCGGTGAGCAGCTCCGGACGTTCGGCGGTGGTCAGCTCCTCGACCAGCGCCCGCTGCTCGGGCGGCAGATCACGGTCGCGGAGGAACTGCAGGATCCGGCTGATCCGCACGCCCTCGTTGAGGAATCCGCCGAACTGGGTCTGCTGCGGTGCCCGCACACTCGCGTGGTGCAACGCGACGACCTCCCACTGGTCGTTGAACACCGGGGAACCGGAGGATCCGGGTTCGGTATCCGCGGAAGAGTGCACGAACATCTCGGGGATGTCGACGATCTTGTTCTCCCGCAACGCAATTTGCTTCTTCTCGCCGCGCGGATGCTGCACGATGGTCACGAACTCGCCGATGACCACCGTGCCCTGGGCCTCGGTCAGGCGGTTGAAGCCGTACTGCGCGAGGACATCCGGCGGCGCGTCGACCGCGACGAGCGCGAAATCCCGTTCCCGGTCGGCGACGAAGAACCGGCCCGGATCCAGCGGCACCGATCGGGGAGTCAGGGGGCGGCCGGCGATGCCGTCCTGGAAGTCGAACTCGACGACGCTCGCCGCCGCGATGACCGCGTCGGGCAGCACGTGATGATTGGTGAGCAGCAGGTGCGGGGAGACCAGGAAGCCGGTGCCGAAGCCGAGCCGTGATCCGTCCGCGCCGAGGATGTGGACGCGGCCGATCGCGCGCGCGGCCGCCACCCCCTCGTCGAGATAGCGCACACCCACGAAATCCGCTGTGTTGATGATCTTTTCGAGCATCGACTCCACGTCCTCGGTCCCGGATCCCAGGATCGCGGGGGCGCGTTCGAGC
>NZ_JADZGH010000251.1:60390-64965 GCF_015865005.1 Rhodococcus sp. CX | reverse complement strand
CCCGCCGGCGCATCGGCGGGATCGCCGCCGAGGTAGTAGCGGCTCACCCGGTCGAGACGCTTCGCGATGCGCGCGGGGTCGTCGGCGCGGGCGATCCCGCCGGGTTCCCCGAGTACCTGCTCGTTGCCGACCCGTACATCGGACCGGTCGACGATGCGCCGGGCCGCGGCGCGGCGCTGGTGTTCGCGTTCGGTGAGATAGGCCGCGGCGTTGTCGCCGGAGCCGTGGGCCCTGGTGTTGGAGATGATCGTCATGGCATCACCTTCGGGCGAGAAATGGATTCGGATCGTCTTCAGCGTCGCCCGGTACGGGGCTGCGGTCACGAGTAGTGCACTACGCGAATCCGGCCGCCGTCAGATCTCCACGGACACCGAGTACGACTGCGGTTCGAGAACGCCCGGGGCGCGTCCCTCGTCGAGAGCGTCGAGGACCCCGGCCGGGTCGACGTCCCACTCGACCACCGTGGACGTCCCGAACAGCGCCGCGCGCAACAGAGCGGTCTCGAACTCGAGAACCTGCCGCAGGTGCGGCACCGCGTCGATCAGGCCGGGGCGCGAGGCCAGGTACGTCGCGAACCTGTATCCCTCGACCCCGGGTGTCATCTCGGGCGGATGCGCCGACAGGTGTTCGGCGATCACCGCTTCCGTGGCCGCCGCGCCTAGCGTGGTGAGCAGTGCCGTCGTCGTGTAGCGCAGCGCCTGGGCGAGATGTGCGCGGCGCTGTTCGTCGACGAGCCTGCGGTAGAGAAGCACACCGGGTTCGGCCAGTTCCGAACCGCGCAGTGCCGCGACCAGGTTCCGTTCCGCCCGGTGCACCGTCGCGCGCTCGGCGGCGGAAGCGCGGGTCGTGATCGCGGTCGGAAACGGTTCCGGTGCGGCATCCGGTCGCAGATCCCAGATCTGCCACAACCGTTCCAACTGGGCGTGCACGCCGTCGAGTCCGAGGTGGGGCACGTGGGACGGCATGATCTCGAACGTCAATGCCCGCAGATTCGGCAGGCGCGGCACGACGTCGGCGGTGAGGTCGAGCAGTTCGCCCGGCACCGCGCCGCTGTGGGCGTCGAGCCGGTATCCGTCCAGGTCGTCGCCGCCGGCGACGTGCACCTCCCACACCCGATCGAGCGGGATGCGGGACAGGACGTCGCGCACCGCACCGCGACCGTTGACCTCGTTGCACCACAGGTTGTGCAGGTCCAGCACGATCCCGCTGCCGGAGCGTGCGGCGACGTCCCGGAAGAAGACGCCGTCGTCGAGTTCGTCCTCGCGTGGTGCCCGGTAGTCGACCCCGGTCTCGAACGCGACCGGCCTGCCCACCACCCGCCGGTAGTCGTCGATGTTCTCCGCGGCGACGGCAACCTGCTCCGGGGTCTGCGCCGGCGGCAACAGAAATCCGGCGTGCTCGATCCCCGAGGCACCGGCGGTACGCACGAAGCTGAGGTGTTCGCTGACCCACGGCGGGTCGAGCAGATCGACGACGCCGCGCAACGGGGTCCGGTAGTCCAGCGGATCGTCGATGCTTCCGGCGAGCGGCTGTCCTACCCCGTGGACGAGCTTGCGTTGCGGCAGCACTGCCACGGCGTCGAGCGCCCACCCGTCGACACGATAACGCCATTTGCCTTCGGAACAGACTGTGCGCCAGAGTGTTTGCGGCTCGAGTTCGGCGACGGCCACGACGTCCGGGCCGGCCTCGAAGACCGGTCCGAGCGCCGGGCAGTAGACCATGCCGACGCCGAGAACGGAGCCGTCAGTATCTCGGTGCACCGGGGATCTCCCGGACGTCGAGACTGTCGGGGTCCACCGCGAAGTCCCGCAACTCGATGAACCGGATGTCGAACCCGGATGTGCAGCCAGGGCAACCGAGTCGATCGAGCACCTGCCGGGAGATCTTCGCGACCGCGTCGAGGTCGTGTGCGGCGTGGTGCGGCAGGTACACCCGCACCGTGTCCGGTGAACGTGGACTGCGTTGTTCGATCTCTGTCATCGGGGTGCTCCCCTCGTCGTCGGATCGTGTGACGTATCCGAACGTACGAGCGGGACCGCGGTGCACACGAGTAGCGGACTACCCGAATCTGCGGGGATCACGGCGCAGTGAGCTCGGCCGGACGGGCGATCGGATCGCGTCGAACGTCAACCGTCACGATCGGGTCGGATGATCGTGCTGAGTATGTGGACGTCGTCGTGCGCATGCATGCGTGCACTCCGCGACGGGAGGGTGTCCTCATCGTCGAGCAGGCCGCGCCGCGCGGCACGGGTAGTGGGAAGCGTCAGCTCGGGCGAGCGTCCGGGTGGTTGTGCGCGAAGTTCAGGTACGCCTTCGACGGGGTCGGCCCGCGCTGCCCCTGATATTTGGACCCGACCTTCGCGCTGCCGTACGGATGCTCGGCGGGGCTGGTCAGGCGGAACAGGCACAACTGGCCGATCTTCATGCCCGGCCACAGCGTGATCGGCAGGTTCGCGACGTTCGACAGCTCGAGGGTGATGTGCCCGTCGAAACCCGGGTCGATGAATCCGGCGGTCGAGTGCGTGAGCAGTCCGAGGCGTCCGAGCGACGACTTGCCCTCGAGACGACCGGCGAGGTCGTCGGGCAGCGTGCAGCGTTCCATCGTCGAGCCGAGCACGAACTCGCCCGGGTGGAGCACGAACGGTTCGCCGGGCGGGGCCTGCACGAGAGAGGTCAGCTCGTCCTGGCGCTGAGCAGGGTCGATGTGCGTGTAGCGCGTGTTGTTGAAGACGCGGAACAGGCTGTCGAGGCGGACGTCCACACTCGATGGCTGCACCATCTCCGGGTCGAAGGGGTCGATGCCCAGATGCCCGGAGGCGAGCTGGGCGCGGATGTCACGATCGGAGAGCAGCACGCGTAGAGGTTAACAATGTGCCTCTTGACCTCGAGTCGGCTGGAGGTTGTTCGCTGGGACCACACCCGACGAACGGAGGCGGCCATGCACCCGATTGCCCGGCGCGAGTTCGGTTCGCGTTTCGAACACCCCCGGCTTCCCGAGCGAGCGGTACACCCGACTCCTTCAACAGACGGAATTTACCGTTCGCTCGGGCGAGGCGTGGACGAGGTGACGGCATGACGGTCGTCTCCGCGCCCCCACTGTGGTCGGGCCGGTTCCGCACGACGACGGTCGGGCTGTTCTTCCTGTCTGCGCTGTTCGCGTTCGAATCGTTCGCCGTCGCGACGGTCATGCCCGTCGTCGGCCACGAGTTCGGGGCGCTCACCTCGTATGCGCTGGCGTTCGCCGCCCCGATCGCGATGTCGGTGTTCGCGATCTGCGTCGCCGGGGTGTGGATCGACCGGTCAGGCCCCGGACCCGCCCTCTACACCGGGGTGGCGGTGTTCTCGGCCGGCCTGATCGAGGTGGCCGCAGCCCCCGATATCGCCGTGTTCCTCGCGGGCCGGGCCGTGCAGGGATTCGGGTCCGGGCTCGCCGGGGTCGCGCTGTACGTGCTGGTCGCCGTCGCCTATCCCGAGGAGTTCCGGGCGCGGGTGTTCACGGTCCTTACCAGCGCGTGGGTGCTGCCGGCCCTGATCGGACCGCCCGTGGCCGGTGCGCTGGCCGACGCCGTCGGGTGGCGGTGGGTGTTCGCGCTCGCGCCGCTGCCCGCCGTCGTCGCCGTGGTCGCGCTGGCCCCCGAGTTGCGGCGGGCGTCACCGTCGGACGATCCGGCCCGTACCGCGCCGTCGCTGCGGTGGGCGGCGGTCGCGGCGATCGCGGTGCTCGCCGTCGGGGTCGCCGGGCAACGGGAGGTCGCGGGGTGGCCGCTGCTGCTGGCCGCGGCGGTCGCGGCTGTGTGCTGGTCCGTTCCGCGGCTGGTGCCCGCCGGGACGTGGCGTTTCGCCGCGGGCCTGCCCGCCGTGCTGTCTGCGCGCTCGCTGACGGGCGCGGCGTTCTTCGGTGCCGAGGTGTATGTGCCGCTGGCGTTGGTGCAGTTCCACGGATTCACGCCCGCGCATGCCGGGATGTTCCTGACTGTGTCGGCGCTCGCGTGGTTCGCCGGGTCGTGGATCGCGGCGCACGTGTCGGCGCTGTCGGATGCGGCGGTGCGTGTGCGGTGGGGAACGGCGGCGCTCGCGGTCGGGATCGGCGCATCGACCAGCGTGCTCTGGTCGGAGGTGTGGCCCGCGATCGCGCTGGCCGGCTGGTCGGTAACGAGCCTCGGGATCGGGATGGTGTTCGCGTCGACGTCGGTGCTGTTGCTCGACTACTCGCCGCCGGAGCAGACGGGCACGAACTCGGCGGCGATGCAGGTCAATGATGCTGCGGCGCAATCGGTGTGGCTGTGCGCGGGGACGGTGGTGTTCGCAGCATCCGCGGCCACCGCGTGGGGGTTCGCGGCGATGTTCGCGGGCGCGACGGTGGTCGCGGTCGGGGCGTGCGCGGCCGCCGCCCGGATCACCGCATCATCGTCGATGCCGTGAGCAGCAGTTCGGTGCACGCCTCGACGACCTCGTCCTCCTCGAGCGGGACCGTGCCGTCGAGCCAGGACGTGAGCGCCTGCGCCAGCCCGCCGACGACGAAGTGCGCGGCGAGGTCGAGGGTGGGGCTGAGTTTCGCCTGGTAGAAGTCCTCGG
>NZ_JADZGH010000251.1:59546-60380 GCF_015865005.1 Rhodococcus sp. CX | reverse complement strand
AGCCCGGCGAACATGCGCGCGGATTCGAGGCGGCGCCGCGCGAGCTGCGGGTCGGCCTGGCTGACGGAGAACAGCACGCGTCCCAGGCGGGGATCCGCAGCGATCTCGCGGACGATGTTCGCGACGGCCGCGT
This sequence comes from Rhodococcus sp. CX, assembly GCF_015865005.1. Classification (NCBI taxonomy): domain Bacteria; kingdom Bacillati; phylum Actinomycetota; class Actinomycetes; order Mycobacteriales; family Nocardiaceae; genus Rhodococcus; species Rhodococcus sp. CX. The sequence continues at coordinate 60,247 of NZ_JADZGH010000251.1, read as the reverse complement.
GCACGATGCCGCGTTCGTCGCGGGGCGCGGCGGCCACCGCCGCGAGGGTGCTCTGCGCGATCTGCTGCACGACGTGGTCGTACACGGCACCGGTCAGCGCGTCGCGGTCGGCGAAGCTCTCGTAGAAGTAGCGCGAGGCCAGGCCGGAGCGCTTGCACACGCCGCGCACCGACAGGGTGGGTTCTCCGTCGGGTGCGCCGAGCAGGTCGAGACCTGCCTCGATGAGCTGGGCGCGGCGATCCGCCTGCCGTTCCTCGCCGCCGCGTCCCCCGTAGAGCCGTCCTGTTGCCATGCGGCCATCTTGTCAGCCCCGCCGCTTTACGAGCGTCATATATCTGCGTACATTCGTACCCAGATACTGTTCGGATGGAGGGTGGAGCGTGACGACGACGGAGAAACCGGCAGGACTCGACGACACGATGGACGGCATCGGCCTCGCCGCCGGAGCCGCGAACATCATCATGCAGTTGTCGTGGCCCGGCGTCGGCTACGGCGTGTTCGAGAGCCGCGTCGAATCGGGACGTCTCTTCGATCACCCGTTCAAGCGCACCCGCACCACCCTCGGCTACCTCGCGGTCGCCGCGCGCGGCACCGAGGAGGAACGAAAGTTGTTCCGCGACGCCGTGAATCGCTCGCATCGGCAGGTCCGCTCCACCGCCGAGAGCCCGGTGAAGTACAACGCATTCGATCCGGAACTGCAG
>NZ_JADZGH010000251.1:33964-59536 GCF_015865005.1 Rhodococcus sp. CX | reverse complement strand
GTGGGTCGCGTCGTGCATCTACCGCGGATTCGAGGACGTCCACCGGGCGCTGTACGGGCCGATCGCCGACGAGCACGTCGACTACTTCTACCAAAACGGCGCCCGGTTCGGCACCACCCTGCAGGTCAAGCCGGACATGTGGCCGGTCGACCGCGAGGCGTTCGAGGAGTACTGGAACGAGGGCCTGAAGAAGGTCCACATCGACGACAGGATCCGCGAGCACCTGCTGTCCATCACGAAGCTCGAATTCGTGCCCGGGCCGGCGTCGCGGCTGTTCGGCCGGATGAATCTGTTCTTCACCGCCGGGTTCCTCCCGCCGCTGTTCCGCGACCAGATGCGTCTGGCGTGGAGCCCGCGCGACCAGCGTCGCTTCGACCGGGTCATGCGCGCGATCGGCAAGGTCAACAAACGCCTCCCCGTTCCCGTCCGCGAAGCCCCCTACCGGCTGCTCCTGGCCGACATGCGGTGGCGGATCCGGACCGGCCGCGCCCTCGTGTGAGCGGCCGGCGACACACGTCGCAGACATGGTGACAGAGGTCGCGGGGAGTCTGATACAGTGTGCGACGAGCTAGGGACGAGCCGGTGAAAATCGGCAAAAGCCCAGCGTGCCGATGTAGTTCAATGGTAGAACATCAGCTTCCCAAGCTGAATACGCGGGTTCGATTCCCGTCATCGGCTCCACCATGACGCGATTCCCCTACAGACTGAGCCGAGTCGTGCTCTCGCGGCGTCGACGCGATGGCAATTTCACCAGGTGGCCGAAGTCGAACCGCGGAACCCGTGGATTTCGCTACCGGGGCAGGGGTCGCTATCTGCCGGATCGGATCCTCACCGGGGACTCTTCGCGCGATCGCGTTGCGAGACGACGCCTACCGATTGCGCGCACCGGTTCCGGCTCACCGAGGAACCGGCCCCGCGGATCGAGACGCACACGCTTGCAGAACCAGTCGTGCAGCTCGAGCACGTCAGCGCAGCAAATGTGAAGCCGACAAGCACCGTGTACCGGCCGATCCCGAAACCGCGGAAGTACCCGCGATGCACATGCAGCCGGTTCTGCTTCAGATCGGCGAACACACTCTCGATCCCGACCCTGCGGTGATACGACATCTCACACGCAAGGGTGCCGTGCTGGAACGGCATCCGCATATCCGGGTAGTCCGAGTCGTACAAGGTGATCGTGTGTCCGCACCCGCATTCCTCGCCGCGAGTGCACGAGGTCGTCGGGACGCTCTGCGGCGCCCTCATCGACTTCGGGTTGTTCGGGCAGCGGAGCCGCCCAGGCTGGGCAGCGGGCCCGCGATAGCTGCGTGATTCATCGGGGTGGCGCGCGTCGTGCGGAATGTACGCGTACGCCTGCCGCGCCTGGTGCCGGCGCTCGACCCGCTCACGGTCGTCTTTCGACACGTCGATGGCGATCGGGTCGAGGTCGTACAGTCCTTCCGGGAGGCTGTCCGCGTACAGGACCCCGTCGATCCAGAAGGTGTGCGTGCCTTCGGGTCCGGGATGCATGCCACGCCGGTTCGGGTGCAGGTCGTAGATCGTGGTGTACCCGAGCTTCCAGACCGGAAGCGCGAACGTGTCGTTGCGGACGTTGTTGTAGGCGCGATCGGCGATCAACTGGCGGCTTCGGGATCGTTTCCCCCGGCGCCCCGCACCGCGGGAGAGTCCTCCGGTGCCCTTGCGTGAACCCGCCGGCGTCATAGACCGGGAGACGCATCACCGGGCCGAGCCGGGAGCGGACGGTCGGTATCGGCCCAGAACCCAGGCCGGCACGCCCGACGGTTGCATCGCAAACCGCGTGTCCGCCGAACTCATACCATTGGTTAATATACTAACCAATGGTATGGTATCCGGGTGCCATCGGTTGACGACGGTCCATCGTGGCCCCCCGTTGCCTACGAGCAACGTCCGTGGGTCAGCTCGGTGGGCAACTACGGGTCCCGACGCGAGCGCCACCTCACCTCGGGCCCCTACCGTGCGGCAGTGCCAGCTTTCATTGCGCACCAATCGATCTCACTGAACGACGAGTTGCAGGCGCTTGCAGAGGAAGCAGCGACGGAACTCACCCGTTTCGACGTCGAGGTCGGTCACATCACCGCTCCGTTCGCATCCATCCTGCTCCGCACCGAGAGTGCGTCTAGTTCGGAAATCGAAAATCTCACGAGCGGAGCGCGGCAGATCGCGCTGGCTGAACTCGGCGAGCATGCTTCCCGCAATGCCCGTCTGATAGTCGGAAACGTCAGAGCGACGCAAGCCGCGTTGGAGTTGTCCGATTCCATCGACACCCAGGCGGTCTTGCGGATGCATCGGGCACTGCTCGAGCACGACGATCCGAACATCGCCGGTCGATGGCGACGGGAACAGGTGTGGATCGGCGGGCGGAGTCTCGGGCCACACACCGCACAGTTCGTGCCCCCGCACCATGACCATATTTCGGGACTGATCGACGACTTGATCGTCTTCTCCAATCGGGTCGATCTGCCGGTAATGGCGCAGATCGCGATCGCGCATGCGCAGTTCGAAACCATCCACCCCTTCATTGACGGGAACGGGCGTGTCGGTCGCGCACTGATTCAGGCAATGCTTCGCGGTGGACGGCTCACGCGCAGCGTTACCGTTCCGGTCTCCGCGGGTCTACTCCACAACACTGCAGAGTATTTCGAGGCGCTCGGCGAGTACCGCTCGGGTAACGTCGAGCCGATCGTGCGTTCGATCGTGGACGCGTCATCTGCTGCGATCGCCAATGGTCGTCACCTCGTCCGAGACCTGGAATCGGTTCGTGCCGACTGGCGCACCCGCGTAAAGGCGCGGCGAGACTCAGCGGCGCACCGACTGGTCGACCTCCTTCTTCGTCAACCGGTCGTGGACAGCAAGCTTGTCGCTTCGACCCTCGAGGTCACCGGCGCCAACGCGCAGATCGCGATCGATCGGTTGGTAGACGCGGAGATACTCGCCCAGATCACCGATGGCCGGCGGAACCGGATTTGGCAAGCCAAAGACGTGGTCCGCGTCCTGGACGAGTTTGCTGCTCGCGCCAAACACCGCAGAGGATAGTGGGCACAGTTGCGCGCCGAGGTGTCGAGCGTCTGCAAGTCTCCCGCAACACCACCGGAGTAGGTCCAGGAGATGGCGACCGATCTACTGGGAGTGCCGTTCCTGCGCGTCCGCCGGCTCATGAGCTCTCGACCGACCGGACTGCGACGACAGCGTTCGGATCCGCGTGATCGGCGGGTGTGGCTCGTTGTGATTACCGACTGGTCAGCTTCGCGAACCCGTGTTCGGGCCGGGGCAAGACGGAATAGGTGAACACCCCTCCATCCACTCCTCATCCGCCGGAGTGCTCCCTTCTCGGGTATCCGCTCGATCGCCAACCATTCGCTGGTTCGATCGTCACAGCGTGTGACCGACGGCCAAGCGGATCCGCTCATACATGTGCCTCCACGGTCGAGCACCGGTCGTGCGTCACGAATCTCCTTGGGCACGAACGTGAGTCCGCGTCGCGTTTCCTCGGGGGGTCGCACGGCGTCGGGTCGGAGAACGGTCGATGCGACCCGAGTGTGATCGCCGACCGGTCACCAACCCAATCCGCGTGCAGCCCAGCACGAACCGCCATCGGTGAACACCTCTCCCCACCTGAGCACCGACTTCGAAATGCATTTCTCCCACGCCCCACTTCTTCCCTGAAGCGTGTGATGGTGCCGCCGGTCGGCTACCGTCCCTGCTGTGACGCAGGCGAACGACAACAGCTTCGGTGCCGTCCTGCGGCGTCTGCGCAAGTCCCGCAGCCTGACCCAGGAGGAGCTCGCCGAACGAGCCGGTCTCTCGGTCAAGGCCGTGAGCGCGCTCGAGCGTGGGGAGCGGCAGCGTCCCTACCCGCACACGGTCCGGGCACTGGCCGCCGCGCTCGACCTCGACGACGCCGACCGCGACCGTCTCAGCGCTGCGATTCCCGCTTCCGCGCGTCCCGCGCCGCGCCGCACAGGCACCTGGTCGGTGGCCGCGCCGGCCACCGACCTGATCGGCCGGGACGGGGACATCGAACGCATCGCTGCACTGGTGTCGTCGGGCAGGCGCCTGGTCACGGTCACCGGGCCGGGCGGCGTCGGCAAGACCCGCGTGGCGTTCGCGGTGCTGGAGCAGTTGGCTCCTTCGTACGACGTCACCGTCGCCGTGGACCTGGCACCGGTCCGCGATCCGGCACAGGTCCTGCCGCAACTCGCCGCCGCGGTCGACCTGCCCGAGCGCGGCGCGGGCGGAGTCACCGAACGGCTGGTCGCCGCGTTCGCGGGTCGTCGTGCGCTGGTTTTCCTGGACAACTTCGAGCACCTCCTCGACGCGGGCCCCGACGTGGCCGATCTGCTGACCCGGTGCCCGGGGCTCATGCTGCTGGTGACGAGTCGTGCGGCGTTGCGCGTCCGGGCCGAGTACGAGGTCGGTCTCGGCCCGCTGCATCTCCCCCGATCCGACCTGTACGACGACGTGAAAGCGTCTGCGGCCGTGCAGCTTCTTCTCGACCGCGCTGCCGCCGCGGGAGCCGAGCTGGTGCTCGACTCGGATAACGCTCCGGTCGTGGCCGCCATCTGCCGTCACCTCGAGGGGCTGCCCTTGGCACTCGAGCTCGCCGCGGCGGGCGCCCGCCTGCTGCCACCGGCGGCGCTGCTCGCTCGCCTCGAAGTCCACGAGGTACCCCCCGGTCCCCGTGATCTCGCCGAACGCCAGCGCACGATGACGGCCACGCTCGACTGGAGTCTCGACCTCGTCGACGACACCGACGCTGCGGTGTTCGAGCAGCTCGCGGTCTTCTCCGGCGGCTTCACCCTCGACGCCGCTGCCGCGGTGACCGGCCTCGACGACGTGCTCGCCCCGCTCACCGTGCTCGTCGCCCACTCGCTGGTCGCCCCCAGCCCGATCTCTCTCAGCACGCCGCCCGAGGACGAACCACGCTTCCGGCTGCTCGAGCCGGTCCGCCAGTACGCCGGACAGCGACTCGTCGCCGCCGGAGGGTCGGCGGCTGCCGCTGATCGTCATGCCCGGTGGTATCGGTCCTTCGCCCTCGACGCGGGACCGCGGCTGCGCGGTCCGGGCCTGTGCACCGAGCTCGATCGCCTGGAGGCAGACCACGCCAATCTGCGCTCGGCCTTCCTGCGCCTGCTCGAGCTGGGCCACAGCGACGATGCCGCAGAGCTGGCGGCCACCGTGTGGATCTACCTCGCCCTGCGGGGCCATGCCCGTGAAGGGCTCGAGTGGCTGGACCGGGCGAGGGTGCAGGGATCCGACGCGGTCCGCGCCCGAGCTCTGGTCGGCCGGCTGGGTCTGCTGTTCGCCACCGGCGACATCGCCGGCATGCGGGAGGTGGCCTGGACTGCGGTGCCGCTGGCACGCCGTGTCGGCGACGCCCCCCTGGCAGTCGAGGCGGCGATCCTGGCCGGGCACGCCGCGATCTTCGCCGGTGACCTCGACCGGGCCCGCGACCTGCTCGACGAAGCGCTGGTGGGCGCGTCGGGAGCCGGGTTGCGGTGGGAGGAGGCGCACACGCTGGTCGCGTTCGGACAGCTCGCGCTGGTTCGCGGAGATCTCGACGAGGCAGACCGGGTGCTCGGCCGTGCGCTCGAGATCGGGCGAAGCATCGGCAACGACTTCACCCTCGCCACCAGCCTGAATCGCCGGGCCACGGTCACCGCTCTCCGAGGTGACACCGCCGGCACGGCTGCGCTGCTCGCGGAGTCCACTACCCGGTCGCTGGATTCGCGGATGAGCTGGACGCTGAGCTATGCGCTGCCCGCCCTGGCCGGAGTGGCCGTGCAGCTGGGCGAACCGCGGGCCGCCGCCATGCTCTTCGCTGCGTCGGCGTCCCTGTCGGTGACCGACGCGATAGACCCTCGGTTCCCGGTGTCCCGTGAGCTCGCGGCGCAGGACCTGGCCACCGCGCGCAGCCTCCTCGGCGAGGCCGCCTTCCAGGAAGCCTGGGATGCCGGCCGCACCGCGACAGCGCCCGAGCTCGCCGACCTGGCAGACGAACTCACGCGGCGCGCACGCGCGTGATGTAGCGCCGGTACAGGCGGGCACCGACGGTGCGCAGGAACAGACGCACCGGGATCGGGAACTGTCCCAGCATCCGGGCCCGCTCGTCGTCGTCGGCCTCTTCGAGGATGGCGCCGAACATCAGCGGGAGTTGCCGGGGAGACATCGCGTCACGACCGTGGTCTCCGAGGCTCTGCCACTCCTCGACGGTGATGTGGCACGACACGAGCGGCAGGATCTCCCGTTCCTCGAGCTCGAGGTGCTCGAACAGCGCGGCCGCCAGGCCTTCGACCGTCCGCGCGAGCTGCTCGCCGCCGATCGGTGTCGGCGCCTGTGCCCAGGTCGCATTCTGCGCCCGGACCCCCTCGGTGCGACTCTCGACGATCCCGTGCTGGTGCTGCATCGTCTCGACGAGTGCCGTCGACGGAGCGGCACGCACCTGGAGCAGCGGCCACAGCACCGCGTCCTCGCCGGTGTGATGCATGTGCAGCCCGTCGAGAAGCAGTGTGAGGTGCTCCGCGACCAGCCGAGCGCGTGTGGTGTCGCCCTCGGCAACGGCCCGGATCAGCTTCGGCAGCGCGGTGAACTCACGCCGGAAGACGCGGTGGATGACGAACATTTCGTTGACATCGGGGAGGGACGGGGAAGCAGGGCTGATGGCGGTCATGTGAACCTCCGAAGTGGTTGTGATCGGTACGCATTCAGCCTGCGCGGCGCAGCGTCCGACTCCCATCCACGTCACCCCCACACTGCCCCCACACTTCGCCGCTGTGGCTGTCACCCGCCGGCCGTTCGACCGAGTGTCGATGCACACGGCGACCACAAGAGCCGCCCGACACGAGGATCCGTCCATGGCAACCGCCACCACCACATCCCCCGCCACCGCGACCACCAACGCCGTCCCGTGGGTGCTCGCCACCGCGTTCACACTGTCCGCGGTCCACACCGTGTACGCAGCGGCCGCGGGCATCGAAGACCCGACCTTCACCGTGACGACACCTGCCGCCTGGCTGTTCTACGCCGTCGGATTCGGCTCGGTGTGGCTCGCGCGCCGACAGGAAGCCTGGGCCCGGATCGGCGTGCTCGCCTACCTCGTCGTGCTGCTGGCGATCAGCGTCTTCTACTACCCGACCACGTTCACCGCGGAAAAGCAGACCGTGTTCGGCTGGTTCGAGAACGACGTCTACGTCGGATTGCTGATGATCGCCGCGTATTCGATGGTGGGCCGGGTCCGATCGTCGCTCTCGGTGCACTGATCCGCGAACTCCGCCCTTCCGGGGTATCCGCTCGTGGAAACAGGAAAGACGAAAGCGCCCGGCGTCAGCCCTCGATGATGCGCTTGATCGCGTCCAATGTCGCGGGAATACCGCTGCGGGCGGCCTGTTCCCGTCCGGCGATCTCGCGGGGCGCATCGGCGCCGAACCGCTCGTGGAAGAACTTCAGCCCGGCCTCGGTGAACTCCCAGGTCTCCGTCAGCTCCGTGCCGGCGTCCGCGGGCTTCATCAGATAGCTCCAGCGCACGAAACCGGGACCGACCGACCACGCGAACTCACGACCCGGGGATGCGACGACCACCTCCGACCGTGTCTCCCAGGTACGTTCGGGAGTCACGTTCCGCCCGGTGAAGAAGGCACCGACCTCGGGACCCTGACCTTCGTCCCACCAGCACTCCGCGCAGACGGGAGACCACTCCCCCGTGCGGGTGACATCGGAGACGAGGGCGTACACCTCGTCCGGTGTTGCGGAAACGACGACGGAGGACTCGAAGGTCAAGGGTGCAGTCTGCATGGCCACCATCCTGCCTTACGAGGCGAGTCCGAATTCGCGGGTATCCGCTTGGCCACCAGTCATCCTCCTGCTCGATCGTCGCAGTGTACGACTGGCGGCCGAGCGGATCCGTTTCCCGGCTACAGGTGGGCGGTGCCTCCGAAACGGGGTACTCGGGACTCGTCGGAGTGGTCTCCTCGGCTACCGAGGTATGAGGGAAGAGGTGGCGTCATCATCGAGTCGTTGATCTTCGGAGTGATCGCCTCGAGCGCCCTGGTCCTCGGCGCGCTGGTCGGCGGACGGTTCACCATCCCCAAGCGTGCACTCGCCGCCATGCTGGCGTTCGCCGCAGGCGCACTGATCACCGCGTTGACCTTCGAACTGTTCGAAGAGTCGTACGAGAAGGGCGGCATCTGGCGCGCCGCGCTCGGACTCGCGGTCGGCGCGATCGTCTTCACCCTCCTCAACCGGCAACTGGACCGGCTGGCCGAGGCAGACACCGCCAGTCGCAAGGCAGCGAGAAGCTCGACCTCGACGCCGCGACGGAGAAGGCACCCTCCACCGCCTCCGTCAGCGGAGCCGCCCCGAAGCACTGGTCGGGAGCGCGTCCATGCGCGCGCAGGGCCGATCCCAGACCTTCATCCTCGGCACGTGGGTGATCTGCGCCGTGCTGCTCACTCTGGCCGTCGTCGTGGGCGCCGGACCGCTCGCCTCGAGTGCACCCGAGACGATCTCGTTGCCGCTCGCCTTCGCCGCCGGTGCGGTGCTCGCGTCCCTGGCGGACACCCTCATGCCCGAGGCCTACGAAAAAGGCGGCCCGACGGTCGCATTGAGCACTGCCGCCGGATTCGTCCTCTCGTACGTCCTTGCCTCGGTGTGATGTGGCGGGGTAGGAAACGCCGAGGTCGACCCGACTGCGAGACGCGCGAACCACACTCGTCTGCCGGGGTCGTGGGAAGATACTCGGATGCCCCGGAACCTGATTCGAGCAATGGTAGGGACCGAGTTGCATCGACTCGGCGTACTCGCGCGCCGCGTTTCGTCGGTGTTCGACCGATCCAGCCTCGCACTGACGGGACGCCGCGAGCACTTCGATCCGGGCCATCCCTGGCTTCTCAGCGGCGAGGAACGGGGCAACAGCGACACCAGGATTCGACAATGGACCGACGGCAACGACGTCACTCCGCTGATCCACGGCAAGGTGTACTTCGCGGCGCTGGCGGACGCCCTGCACCGCGCCGGACCGAATGACCTGGTGCTGTTCACGGATTGGCGCGGCGACCCCGATCAACAGCTCGTCGACGGCGTGACGGTGGCCGGCGCATTCGCCGCCGCCGCGCGTCGCGGTGCGATCGTCAAGGGCATGATGTGGCGCTCCCACATCGAGACGCTGGGCTATCCCGGCCGCCGCAACCGCAAGCTCGCGAAGATTCTCGAGGCGGCCGGTGGGGAGGTGATCCTCGACCAGCGAGTTCCCGTCTTCGGCAGTCATCACCAGAAATTCGTCGTGGTGCGCTACGCCGACCCGGACACGCCGGACGTCGCGTTCGTCGGCGGTATCGACCTCGCGCGGGCACGACGCGACGACGCCGACCACTTCGGCGATCCGATGAGCCGACCGTTTCCACCCGAGTACGGTGAGACCCCGGCATGGCACGACGCGCAGTTGCAGATCCACGGTCCCGCCGTCCGCGACGTCGAGGACGTCTTCCGGGAGCGCTGGGAAGACCCCGCCGCGTTGTCCCGATTGCCGTGGCACGCTCTGCCCGACATTCTGCGAGGCGTCACCCGCTCCCCGTCCGAACTGCCTCCTCCCGCTGCACCACCCGCTCCGTGCGGAACCTGTTCGGTGCAGTTGTTGCGAACCTATCCGCGTCGCCGGCCTGCGTATCCGTTTGCGAGGGACGGGGAGCGGAGCGCGGCCCAGGCCTACGCGAAGGTGCTGCACCGGGCCCGAAGTCTGGTGTACGTGGAGGATCAGTACCTGTGGTCGGTGGATGTGGCGCGTGTGTTCGCCGAGGCACTGCGCCGCGAACCGGGACTGCGCCTGGTGGCGGTCGTCCCCAAGTTCCTCGACGAGGACAGCCCCATCACCATCCCGTCCGCGCTGTTGGGGCACTCGTCGGCGCTCGAGACCATCCGTGACGCGGGTGGCGATCGCGTGCTGGTCCTCGACCTCGAGAACGACCGGGGCATCCCCGTGTACGTGCACTCGAAGGTGTGCATCGTCGACGACACGTGGGCGGCGGTCGGCAGCGACAATTTCAACCGGCGTTCCTGGACCCATGATTCGGAACTGACTGCCGCTGTGCTGGACACCGCGCGGGACACGCGCGCGCCCGTCGACCCGGCGGGTCTCGGTGACGGCGCCCGTCGATTCGCTCGCGATCTGCGTCTCGAGCTGGCCCGGGAGCATCTCGGCAGGAAGGACGGTGACGACTCCGATCTGGTCGATCTGGACGAGTTCTTCGACGTCGTCCGAACCAGCGTCGATGCCCTGGACCGTTGGCACAAGGCACCGTCGGCGGGTACGAGGCCGGCGGGCCGGCTGCGCCGCCACCACATCGATGTGCCGCCGCAGTGGCAACAGGTCGCCGCCTCCCTGGTCTACCGGTTGATCGTCGACCCGGACGGGCGGCCGATCCGGATGCGGCTGCGCCGTACCTACTGACCGACGATTGGCCCACCCCTCGACGGGGTACGCGGACTCCACAATCCGACACCGGTGAGGAGTACCCAGCATGGCGGTCACCGTCTCCGACCGATTCGACATCGACGCCGCGCCAGAACAGGTGATGCGCGCGCTCGAGGATGTCGAACACATTCCCGAATGGTCGTCGGCCCACAAGAACGTCGAGGTCCTCACGCGGGACCCCGAGGGCCGCCCCCGCCGGATACGGATGACGTTGTCGCTGTTCGGGTTCTCCGACACCCAGACGATCGAACACGACTGGACCGAACGATCGACGTCCTGGACCCTGGTCGACAGCACGATGCAGCGCAGCCAGGACGGGATGTACGCACTGGAACCGAGCGAACACGGCACCCGCGTGCAGGTCACCATGTCACTGGATCCGAAGGTGCCCGTCCCCGGTTTCGTTCTTCGGCGCGGCCAGAAACATGCCCTCGACGCGATCCGTAGGGGGCTGACCGACTTCGTCCTCGCCCGCTACACCTGATCCCCGCTACACCTGATCTCAGAGCAACTCACGGATTCCGCACAGCGGCACATGGATCCAGCCTTCCCGGACGGCGACAGCTCGCTGCGTCGCATCGGGTCGGGTGGTTCTCCCGAGCGCTGCGGCGCGGGCGGCAAGGCCCGCGACGACCGCATCGAACGCGTCGTCCGAGGTGATGCAGAGGTCCCGGAAGCCACCGAGATCCAGTTCCGGAAGGGCCTGTTCCAGTGCAGCCACGGACGCGGCCCGCACCTCGCGGTTCTTCGTACTCTTGTAACCCTTGAACGGCAGGTCCCAGCCCCGTAACGCCGCGGCGGGATACACCTCGACCACGGCTCCGTCGACGCGGTCGACATCGACCCCGACCGCCTCGAGTTCGGCGAGCAGTCCCGCGCACCGGAGCGCAACATGCGCGATGAGGTCTGCGGACACGCTCAGCGGGACGATCCCCGTCTCGGCATGCACGATGCGGTCGGTCAACCGCCGGACCAACGGGAGGCGTCCGGAGCGGCTGCTCAGGGCGCGTTCGCGCGAGTACTCGAGGCGGTGGTGTGCGGCGACGAAGTCGACGAACGCGTCCGGCCATCCGAACGGCGCGTCGATGCCGCTCCGGTCCGCCGCCGTCACCGCGTTCACGACCTCCCGGTCGGTCGCGCCGAGCCGCAATTCCCGGACCGTCGCGGTGCCACCTTCCCAGACGACGGTGGCGACCGCCGTCTTCGCCGGTTCCGCCGCGAGGTCGACCCCTACCGTCTGCACCCACGCCACGGTATCCGCTGGCTGCGCTGCGTGCCCCGTGGATTACCTTCCGTATTCGTGCCACGGTGGAGGCGGATCCTTTCCAGGAGGTGCATCGCCATGGAGCACACCCAGCACACCGGCCCGGCGCAGGAATGCCCGGACTGTCACGCGCTCGCCGCAGATCTCGAGGCGCACAAGCAATGGCACTCCAGGGTCGTCCACGACCTCGCCGTCGCCGTCGAGAAGGAAGTGGACAGACGGACGAAGACCCCCTGACCGGAGCCGGTCCGCGATCCGGCTCGCACCGGAAGGGACGGTGGACGCGCTGGTGGCCGCTCGCAGCGACGGCGGCGTTCGTCGTGCTGCTCGCCGCGACGGGCGCGATCCCGACCTGGCCCGGCCTGATCCACCTCGTGGCGCTGCCGCCGCTAGATCAGTTCACCGACCTGCGGCTCCTGCTGTCGCGGGCGTCGTCGTGGCCGGTGTTCCTGGCATTGCTCGCCGTCGTGACCGCGGTCCGGGTGGTGCTCATGGCGTGGCTGCTGGGCGGCCTCGACGCCCGCCGCCTGCGATTCGCCGCCCTGTTCTACGCGGTTGCGTTCGGGCCGGTGCTGGTGGCGGCGTTCGCCGATGCCGTCGCCTACGCGGTCCTGTACTCGCGGTTGTTCTGGCCCGCAGTCGCCCTGGTCGGGGTGCTGGTATTCACTCTCGGCGCGGTGCCGTGGCAGGGCCGGCCCCGGTTGCGCGAGGCCGTCGCACTGACCTGGCGGCGTGGGCTGCGGGTCGAGGTGATGCTGCCGTACTGTGCGGTGGTCCTGGCGCTGGGTGCCGTGGCCGATCGGATCCCGGGCCTGACCGTGCCGCTCGTGCCGGTCTCGGCCGTCGCGACCGGGCTGACGATCGTGATGATGGACCGCCCGGCATCGCGGCGACCGGGAGCAGCCCTGACCGCGCTCGTCGCGGTGCTCACCGCCGTGTCGATCGTGTTCGTCGCGACCCGCGGGTACGACGAACCGGAACCCGGTCCGCCGCAACCGGGTTCGCTGTTGATCGTGGCCGGAATCAACTCGGCGTCGGGACGGAGCGTGATCCACGCGACGGACGTGCACCGCCTCGGCTACCGCTGCGAGCAGGTGTACTACTTCTCGTACGCCGGACCGGGTAACGGGCAACCACAGGAGGACGCGACCTGCCCGATCCGCACCGGCGCCCCCTACGGGCCGATCGACACCGAGAGGCCGTTCCGGGAGCAGGTCGATCTGTTCGTCGAGCAGGCATCCGCGTTGCCTCGCCCACTTGTGGTCGCCGCGCACTCGCACGCCGTATGGGTGGTGTGGGAAGCCGTCGCCACCGGCCGGGTCGACGTCGACGCGTTGCTGCTGGCCGGTGCATTTCCGAGCACCCCGACCGGTTACCCGCCACCACACGTGAACGATCCCGGCCGCGTCCTGGGTGACCTGCTGCGGGTCGCGGCATCGTCCGCCGGCCTGGCCGGCTTCCACTTCGACCCTGACTCCCCCGCAGCGCGGGACCTGCTCGGCACACTGGGAACAGCGGAATCGATTCTCGCTCAGCAACTTCCACCGAGCGTGCGCGCCATGAGCCTGCCCTCGGCCGCCGATCTGCCCTTGATGGCGGACCATCGACTGAATGTCGAACGAAACGAGTGCCCGGCACGTGTCGCCCACCCGAACCTGCCCGCATCGGCAGCATTCGAGGACGCGACGATCCGCTTCCTGAACGGCCGCACTCCCCCACCGTGCCCGCCGTGGCGGGACTGGGGCGCCGTGGCCTTCCGGCCGTTCGGGATGCCCTCGGGACAAGCATTGCGATGATTCCGACGGCCGTGTCGAGGATTGTCATCGAGGCGGGTCTTCGAAGGAGCATGATGGAAGGGTGAGCCAGGGGCGCCGGAAGCCTCCAACCAATGGCCGGGATGTAAGGCGTTGCTCCACAACGTCTTTACGCACCTGCGCGCACCGCACCATGAGGAGTGACCGCCATGACATCGATTCAACCCGGCGGTAATGGAGGTGGCGGGACGATGGCCCGCCCGAACTCGTCCGGCCTGGCGGAGGTCATCGACACCATTCTGGACAAGGGCCTCGTCATCGACGCGTTCGTGCGAGTCTCGCTCGTCGGCATCGAGCTCGTGACCATCGACGCCCGCATCGTGGTCGCCAGCGTCGACACCTACCTGCGCTTCGCCGAGGCCGTGAACCGGCTCGAGATCTCCCAGACCGAACCGAAGGGCCTGCCCGACATCGTCGGTGACATCGGCGGCAAGGCCATCGAAAGCGCCGCCAAGAAGAAGACCAACAGCGCTCTGGACTCGGCGGCCGAAAAGATCCTCGGGTTCCTCGACGACGTCGCCGAGCAACGCCGGCGGAAGTAACGATCGTCGTGCAGTGAGGTGCCTGCGTGAGCCGATGACCTACGGCGAGCGCAGCGATGATTCTGCCGAGGCCCGAAGGTCTACCCCTCGACCGAGACAACCAACCTACGGGAGTACGGAATGGGACTCATCGACATCGAACTGTTCGCAACCCTCGACCTCGTCGGGCAGGCACCCGGCGGCCCCGACGAGGACCCGGAGGGGTTCCCGTTCGGCGGCTGGCAGGCACCCCTGATCGACGAGGTCACCGGAGCGCAGGTCGGTGCCGCGTACGAGGACACGGACGCTCTCCTGCTCGGCCGGCGGACCTACGACCTCTTCGCCGCCTACTGGCCACATCAGGAGGGCGGCGAGGACAACGCCATCGCCACGCTCTTCAACAGCGTCCCCAAGTACGTGGCCTCCCGCGGCAAACCCGACCTCTCGTGGGCCGGGTCCACGCAACTCGGCCCGGATCTGGCGGCCGCGGTGCGCGAGATCCGCGACCGGCACGAGCACACCAAGGTCGTCGGGAGTCTCAACCTGGTGCAGACACTCCTGCGCGAGAAACTCTTCGACCGGCTCGACCTGTGGGTGCACCCGATCGTGCTCGGCGTCGGGAAGAAGGTGTTCGACGGGGGCGCGGTGCCCACGAACCTCACCCTCCTCGAACCACCGGTCGCGAGCGGCAAGGGCACCGTGTACCTGCGCTACGGACTCGCCCCCGGCACGCCGGAGACGGGAGACATGAGCGCACCCGCTCGCGGCGTCGGACGCGACGACTGAAGCCCGCCCACAGCCGAGTTGTCTGTGACCTGCAGTTTCTTCAAGTTTATGCGTAACGAGCCGGACATTCCGGTCGATCACGTGGCAGCGGAAACATGCACTGCGGGTGTTCCGCGCCGAGATCTCAGTGTCGATTCAGGAGAAACATTGCATACCAGGCCGGGCCCGACGCACACGACCGACAAATTAGTGCCCGACGCGAACGAGATCGCGGAACGAACCGTGCGAGGCCTGGCATGACCGTTCGCACCTACGGCCCCGCGCACCGTTGGTTCGCCTGGCGACCGGTGGACACCACCGACGGAGGTCGTGTGTGGATGCGCGTCGTCTGGAGACGACGCGCATACATCGACCTGGGCACCGCTCCCGGTTCCATGCAGTACTGGACGTACTGGGACCACGAACCGCACGACCGGTGACGACGCCCGGCGGCTTCCCTACCGGGCTGCCTGAGCGGTCGCCCACCGGTAGTCCGCCTTGCCGGCCGGCGTCCTCTTCACCTCGTCGACGACGACGATCGAACGCGGGATCTTGTAGCCCGCCAACGACCTGCGGCAGTGCTCCTGCACCTCTTCCAGCGTCAACTCGCCCGTGTCCGGGTAGGTGGCGATGACCGCGGCGACGGCCTGCCCCATGCGCTCGTCCGGCACGGGCACGACGAGGGCGTCCGCGACGGCCGGGTGCGCATGGAGTGCGGCCTCGACCTCCTCGACGAAGACCTTCTCGCCACCGGTGTTGATGCATTGCGAGCCGCGGCCGAGGAAGACGATGGTGCCGTCGGCCTCCACGCGACCCATGTCGCCGAGGATCGACAGGCGGGTACCGTCGGCGCGGGTCGGGAACGTCCGGGCGGTCTTCTCCTCGTCCTTGTAGTAGCCGAGGGGGACGTTGCCGATCCGTGCGATGTATCCGACGTCGTCCGAACCCGGCGGAATCTGCTCGAGGCGCTCGTCGACGAGAATCATGTTGGGCGACGGCGGCATCCGCAGATTCCCGGCCTCGTCGACGTCGAACGCGCCGTCGTTGCCGGATTCCGAGGCACCGAAGTTGTCGCGCAGCAACAGATCCGGTTTCACGGCGAGCATCCGGTCGCGCACACTCGTCGACCAGATCGCGCCGCCCGAGGTGATCGAGAACAGCGAACTGTAGTCGACCTCGCCCTTCCTGCGTTCCATCTCGTCGACCAACGGCAATCCCATACCGTCCCCGACGATGAGGATCACCTGCACCTTGTCCTTCTCGATGGACTCGACGACCTTCTTCGCGTCGAAATCCCGCCTCAGCACGACCCGGGCACCGAGCGTGAAGAACGTGAACAGCGAGTACAGGGCGGCACCGTGCATGAGGGGTGCTGCAATGAGGAACGCGAGGCCGGGGAACTCCTTCGCTCCCGCCGCCACCTCGGCGAGATCCTTGCGCGGTTCGGTGCCGTATGGATTGCCGCCGGAGAGCGGCTTGCGGAAGAAGTCGTCGTGCCGCCACATGACACCCTTCGGGTAGCCCGTCGTGCCACCCGTGTAGAGCAGGTACAGGTCGTCGCCCGAGCGCGTCGGGAACTCGGCTTCGGCCGGCAGATCGTGCGCGTCGGCGAAGGAGGTCACGGCGACGGACCGGCGCTCGGCAGCCTCCCGCAGCTCGTCCTCGGTCTCGCCCACCACGAAGACCGACCGGATCAGTGGACAACTGTCGAGCAGGGACGCGAGCACCCGCTGATGTTCCGGAAGCTCGACGACGACCGCCACCGAATCCGAATTGGTGAAGATGTACTCGAGTTCCGCGGGGGTGTACCGGTAGTTGACGTTGATCGGCACGGCTCGGATCTTGATGAGACCGAGGATGCTCGTGACGTGTTCGACGCTGTTCTTGAGGAACAGCGCCACATGATCGCCCTGGGAAATTCCGGCGCGGGCGAAGAGCTGTCCCGTGCGGTTGGATTCGGCTTCCAGTTGCGCATACGTGAGGTTCAGGTCTTCGTAGGTGAGCGCGATGCGATCCGGCACCGCGGCGGCGACCGTCTCGAATACATCCGCAAGGTTGAACTGCATCCCGAATCCCCTCCTGCAACCGTCCGAGTCCGTTTCGTCGGGCTCCGACCACGAATCTAGAACACGTTGCACCTGTGGTGGAAGGGTTTGTACCGATTGCCCGGGCCGATCGGCCGGGACTGTGTGGACTCCAACACCCGGTCGGGTCCGGAACGCGCGCCCCGCGCAAGGCGCAAGCTGTCGGATGCCGGAGTCCACTGTCAACCCCTTATCGGGTCCACTGCTCTACCGGGTCACAGTCCCGGCGCTTACTCCACCAGCCAGATGACCGCCCACCCTCCGTAGCCGTCCTGGCACTCGTACATGGCGTGGGGGTTGGCGTTGTCGAAGATCCACTCCAGGCACTCCCATTCACTGTTCAGTCCGGTCTTCAGCGGAATTCGCGTTTCCGCCGAAGCGGTGCCGGCGGCTCCGGCCACGATGGCGGTGGCGCCCACCGCGACGGCCAGCGATGCGATCAGTTTCTTCATCCGAGTTCTCCTCACAGTGTGTGTTCGTCGACGAAGAGGTGACCGGTCTGCGCTCTTCACGGAGGAGAGTGCCGCCGCCCCCGCGATGTTCCAGAACGCCGAAACTTCTCTGCGGGTTGATATTTCGAATTCCGATAGACCACCCCGAGCCGGCGCCGCGAATTCATCCGGCGACTCCGGGAACATTTCGCCCTCTCCGCGTCTCGAACCTTCGGAGCGACCCACTCGGCCGCTCTCACCCGGAACGTAAAGAAGGAATCGAGATGACCACTCCCGGACCGCCGACTTCACCATCCCGCCGTGGGCACGAACGGTCGCCGGCGCGGTGTCGCGCGCGTCCCCGGAACCGGTGAATCCGATGGCTTCGGGGACCCGTTCGGCGGCCCGGTTGTCCACCTCGTCGAGGATCGCCCGGAGTTCCGGGTCGTTTCCACCGCCGACCACGCCGACCGTGAGCCAGGTGCGTCCGTGCGCGGCAAGGATTTTCATCGGCCAGTCCGTCGCGCCGATCCCTCTTGACGCCGTGCCGACAAGCCTGGAAGCATCCGATCCGATGATGATCGTCCGCGGTGTGGGGGCCGCCCTGCGTGCCGGAACGGCGCCGTCCACGGCTCGCGTCGCGCCGAGCGGGCACCCGCGCCACACCGACACGAGGACGGGCGAATGAACAGCACCTCTTCGACCGATGCCGACCATTCGATCGTCGTCATCGGTGCCGGTTTCGGCGGCATCGCGCTGGCCGCGAAACTCCGCGAGGCCGGGGTCCACGATTTCGTGATCTTCGAACGGGCCGCGGATCTGGGAGGCACCTGGCGCGACAACACCTACCCGGGTTGTGCGTGCGACGTGCCTTCCCACCTGTACAGCTACTCGTTCGCCCCGAACCCCGACTGGTCCCGGATATACGGCAGGCAGCCGGAGATCCTCGACTACCTCCGGACGATCGCCGCGCACCACGACGTCGAGCGGCACATCCGGTACGAGGTCGAACTGCTCGGAGCCGACTGGGACGAAGACACCGGCCGCTGGATCCTCCACACCAGCGCGGGCGAGGCGACCACCCACGTACTGATCACCGCCGCCGGCGTGTACGGCGAGGCGCGGTACCCGGACATTCCCGGGCGAGACACGTTCGCGGGGAGCGCGTTCCACTCCCTGCACTGGAATCACGACTACGACCCCACCGGCGACCGCATCGCCGTCATCGGGACCGGAGCGTCTGCGGTCCAGTTCGTTCCCGAGTTGCAGCCCAAGGCCGAGCGACTGCTGGTCTTCCAGCGATCGGCGCCGTGGATCATCCCCCGCATGGACCGCGTGACGACCGAATTCGAGCGCCGGCTCATCCGGCGGGTGCCCGTCGTCGGCAAGGCGATGCGCGCCGCGTACTACTCGATGATCGAAGGCTTCGGCCTGGTCGGATTCGTGAACAACAGGTTCCGCTATCCCTACGAACTCCTGGGCCGCTATCAGTTGCGCCGTCAGGTACGCGATCCCGAGCTGCGCAGGAAGCTCATCCCGGACTACATGATCGGTTGCAAGCGCGCCATCTTCTCCGACGACTGGTTCCCGGCGCTGACCCGACCGAACGTCGACGTCGTCACCACCGGGATCGCGGAGATCCGGCCACACTCCGTCGTCACCCGCGACGGCACCGAGCATCCCGTGGACACCATCGTCTACGGAACCGGATTCGATGTTCCACCAGCGGTATACGAACGAATCCGCGGGCGTGGCGGGCACACCTACGCCGACCTGTACCGCAAGAACCCGGCGAGCTATCTCGGCATGTCCCTCGCGGGATTCCCGAACTTCTTCAACACCCTCGGCGCCTTCGGTGCGGTCGGGAACCAGTCGGCGATCTTCATGATCGAGGCACAGGTGCGCTACATCGTCGACGCCCTCACCACGATGCGACGTAACCGGGTGTCCCGGATCGAGGTTCGCGACAGCGCTCAGAGCGCGTTCGTCGACGAGATGAACCGGCGCAGCGACGGCACCGTGTGGCTCACCGGCGGATGCGACACCAGTTATTACCACACCGCGGACGGCAGGAACGCCGGCCTGTACCCGGGGTGGAGCTTCGAATACGCCTGCCGTGTCAGGAAATTCGACATGGCCCCCTTCGACATCGAGGTCCTCCGGTGACCGCCCGTACCCGCCGTGCCGGACACGTGGTTGTCGTATCGTCCTGTGCTGCCTTCGCTCCCGGGGCGGGCGGCGCCCCGTACATGATCAGCAAGTCCGCGGTGGAGCAGCTCGGGCGCGCCCTCCGCGTCGAACTCGCGGCCCACGGGGCCACCGCGGGCATCGCCTATTTCGGTGTCGTGGACACCGCGATGACCCACGACATGCTCGACGCCGACGACCTCGGCCGCGAAATCGACAACCTGCTGCCGTGGCCCCTCAACCGACGCATCACCGCCGAGCGGGCCGCCCGGACGATCGTGGACGGTATCCGCCGGCGGGCATCGATGACCGTTGCCCCGGCGGGCTGGCGGCAGTACTCGTGGCTGCGCGGACTGGTCAACCCTGTCCTCGACCGCCGAATGGCAACGGACAGGCACCTTCACCGGCTTCTCCACCGGTTGGAAGACCGGAACCGATGACTTTCATCGGCGCAACTTCTCCCCGACCCGGCGGGCCAGCACGGGAAGTTTCGACGCGGCCATGAGCGCACGGAACGGCAAGCTGTCGTCCCGCGGAAGGATGCCGGCTCGCTGGACGGCATCCAGGAAGTCGAAGAGCGTCTCCCCCTCGCTCATCAACCCGCCGGGGCCGAAGTGGTATCGATCGACGGCGGGCGCCTGGATGAACCGTCCGTCGCCGTAGATCACCGGTGCCGAGTCGTCGTAGGGGTACAGGCGGAGCGCACCCGAGAAGTGGCCGCTTCCGATGTACCGGATGACCGTGCGGACCGTGCCGTCGGGCTGGACGTCGACGTACACCTGATCGGGCAACGGGTCGTAGCGCCAGTCCGGGATGGCGTCGAAGAAGGCGAAGTTGTACCTCACGAACTCGTCGATACCTACGATCGTGCGCCCGAACGTCGTGGGGTCGACGTAGCGGATGTCCTGGGCATACAGCTCGTGGTTGATACTCATGTCGCGGACCAGGAAGCTCCACCAGTACTTCTTGGCCCACGTCATCACCCACGACAGATCGGTGCCGTGGCGCTCGCTCAGGTAGTCGAGCTTCTTCTCGAACATCGTGAACCACTCACGAGTGGTGGCCTGCAGTTCCGGCTCGGGGATCGCGCGGATCGGTACGCCTCGATTGGAATCGAGGAACTCCGGCACGGGACCGGCAAGTCGCGGTCGCGCCAATGCCCGCTGAAACTCTTCTTCGTCGAACATGCGTCGCTCCCTCACCCTCGCATCAGCAACGAGACCTGGCCGGGAAGCCGATCACTCGAAGTAGGACGCATAGTCCTTGAAGGGAACCTGCCCGGTCGGGCTGGCCTTCACGGCGTCGGCGACCTCCGGGGGGATGGGAGCCCAGTAGGCGGGCATCGCCGCCGCCAACGACGGCTTCAGGATGTAGAGCAGGGCGAAGTTCACGATCCACAGCGGCGGCGCCATCGACATGCCCACCTCCGAGGTCACGCCCTCCTTGGTGTTGGTCACCAGCTGCGCCGTCCCGGATATCTGTTGTGCCGCAAAGCCGTAGACCGCCTGAACCGTGTACGCCGACCGGTAGAGCGCCACCAGGGTATCCGTTGCGCCGTTGTTCCGCAGCCACGTACCCACGAAACCGCCCGGGGCGATCAGCGAATTCACCTGCCGCGTAGGTGCGTCCGCGTTGGCCGGACTCTCCAGCAACCCGGCGGGGTTCACGTAGAGCCCGTAGCTACCGAGGACCGACGGTGTGGAAACGCCGTCGACATCCGAGAAGAGGGGCCGGCCGTTCGTATTGGTGAGGATCTCGGCGCACGCGTTGATCACCGCGGCGGCGTCGCTGCTGCCGCCGACTCCGCCTCCGGTGGTGAGGTCCTGATACTGCTGTTCGGTGAGAGCGTCCTCCGGCCCCAACCCGATGCGGGCGGCGATCTCTTCCGCAGCCTGCTGACCGAGCGGCTGGTTGAGCTGCGACGGATCGGTCATCTGCGGAGGCGCCAGGTATTCGTAGCCGGGCGCTCCGGAGAACGGTGGGGAGAACCCGGTGTCCGTCGCCGGGTCGCCGACGGCCGTCCCGGTCGCAGACAAGGAGAGAACGCACGCTCCGACCAGTGCCAGTAGCGAGACGGTTCGGCGACGACGGGTTGCTCCGCGCCGAGGTTTCGGAACCACCGAATCTGTGCCGCGCATAGGTCATCCTCCCAGAACACCGTCGGGTGATCGAAGACGAGCCTTCTCAGTGAAACGCCCGGTCCGACGCCGCGTCAAGATCTACTTCGGCACGGCGTTACCGGATTCGAGCGTCGAACGGCGGTGGTGGGTGCGGGCTTTTGCGCGGTTGCCGCACAGTTCCATCGAGCACCACGTGCGGCGCCGGTTCCGGGAGTGGTCGTAGTAGGCCCAGCGGCAACTCGGTTCCCGGCAGGCCTTGAGGCGGCTCCAGGTGTCGTCCGCGACCGCCTCGGCGACCGCGATCAGCAGCCGGGTCAGGGCAGCGTCGATCGGGTCGCGCGAGGCCGGAATCAGCTGTGGCGGTGCAACGGTGACGTCGAGTGTCATCGGCAGGGACGGCGCGAGTGCGGCGATCCTCGCCGTGGCGTCCGGGTCCAGACCGTCCGGTCGGGGGCTGGCGACCGGCTCGGCGTTGTTGCCGGCGATCAGAGCCCGCAACCCCTCCCGGAGTTGTTCGGCTCGATCCCGTTGCCGTGCAGTGGCGGACGCGGCGTCATGCGCCAGGTCGTGTGCGTGGAACCAGTCCACGAGCTGTGCGGGGGTGGCGATGTCGTCCCGATCGGCCCGGCGCGTGTTGACGAACTCTTCGATCCAGCGGAGCCGTCCGGGCGCGGTTCCGACGGGATCGTTGTCCGGGCGAGGTTCCACCATGACCTCATCCTAACCGTCTATTGACGTTGACCGGTTATGTAACTAGCGTAGTGCTTATACCGGTTAGATGATGTGGGGTAACCATCGAACCGCCCCCGCAGATTCGGCCGGTGCCGGCAACGCGGGCAGCCATTTGCTGCATCGTGGCCCGGCGACTCGAGAGGAGGCCCTCGACATGGCTTCGGTAACCAGAGAGATCACGATCGCAGCCGATGCGGACCGCGCCTGGCAGGTTCTCGGCGACTTCATCGACGGACCGACCCGGATGGCGCCCGGTTTCGTACGCGACAGCGTCCTGAGCGAACCCGGAGTCAGGACCGTGACGTTCGTCGACGGAACGGTGATGCGGGAACGCGAGATCACGGTGGACGACGCCGGCCGACGGCTGGTCTACGCGATCGTCGGCGGCACCGCGCCACCGGAACACGACAACGCGTCGGTTCAGGTGTTCCCGCTCCCCGACGGGCGCTGCACAGTCACCTGGACCCACGACGTGCTTCCCGCCGGGTTCGCACCCGCCTGGGGTCCCAACATGGAACTCGTCCTCGAACTGTTCCGGAAGACAATGGAAGGCACACAAGACATTTCGACGTGAGCGCGACGATGCTACCGGTTCGGAAGGCGAATACCGACGCACTCGCTGCGCAGGCTACGAGTGCCCGCGAGCGGTCGGCTCGCCCCGAAATGCGGGCGAGCCGACCGTCGCGCGAGGTCAGGAGACGATCAGCTCGTCGATCTGATTGATCGCCGAGGAGGCACCTTCGACCACACCCATGTCGAGCACCGTCTGGAGTGCCTCGGCGGAGGCATAGGTGGCCACATACGTTGCCCGCGTGCCACCTTCGTGTTCGGCGAAGGTGTAGACGTTCTCGGAGACCGGCAGTTCCGGATTCGGGTTGAAGTCGAGATCGGCGAAACCGTCGACGAAACTGAAGCTCGTCGGTTCGTCGACCGTCTTGATCTCCCAGTACCCGGCGTGCTTGTCGCCTTCGGGTCCCGTCATGAAGTAGGTGACGCGGCCGCCCGGCCGGAGATCGTGGTCGACCACGGTCGCCGGGTAGGTCGGCGGACCCCACACCTTCTCCAGCTGGCGTGGGTCGGCGTAGACCTGCCAGATGCGCGCGACCGGGGCGGCGAAATCGGCTGTGATGGTCAGTGTTCGGTTGTCGATGTCGTGTCGGACGTCGGTGACAGGCATGTCGTCAGCTCTCCTCGGTCGAGTCGGTTGCGATGAGTTCGTCGATACGTGCGATGCGACCGCGCCACACCTGCTCGAGTTCGGTGAGCATGGACGCCACCGACCGCACCGCCGCCACGTCGCCACTGGCCAACTGCTCCCGGCCGCTGCGGCGCTTCGTCAGCAGGCCGGCCTTCTCCAATACCGCGACGTGCTTCTGGACAGCGGCGAAGCTCATGTCGTAGTTCGCCGCGAGCGCGGAAACCGAGTGCTCCCCGGCCAGCACACGGCGCAGGATGTCGCGCCGGGTTCGGTCGGACAGCGCGTGAAACAGGGCATCGGCCCGGTCCTCGTCGTCTCCGCTCACGAGAACCAATATACAACCAAATGGTTGTATATCGTCAAGCCTCGGAGTGTTCCGCCAGGTCAGAGCCCCGGCGGGAATCCACCGGTCGCGATCGGACCCCAGCTTTCGATATGGACCCGGATCAGGGTCTTGTTCTGCCTGACCATGGCTTCGCGGTACTCGTCCCAGTCGGGATGCTCACCCGCGATGCAGCGGTAGTACTCGACGAGGCCGTCGAGCGCCTTCGGCATGTCCAGAACCTCCGCGCGTCCGTTCACCTGAACGTACGCGTCGTTCCAGTCGTCGGACAGGACGCAGAGCGTCACGTGCGGATTCCGCCGCGCATTGCGGGCCTTGGCCCGCGCCGGGTAGGTGGACACCACGATGTGGCCGTCTGCGTCGACCCCGCAGGTCACCGGTGACATCTGCGGAGTGCCGTCCGAGCGGACCGTGGCCAGGACCGCCCGGTGTCGCGGGCGCAGGAATTCCAGTAGCGCATCACGATCGACCTTTTCGGCGGTGGCGATACGAGGCATGACGAACCCTTTCGATCGGAGTCGTGCGGGTACCAGGGAACGCTACCGCCTCCGAGCGAATGTACCGCTCGTCTCCTTCGATCGACTGAATGTACCGTTCGCTCGGAAAGACGGGGTGTGAGTACCCGCGACCGTGGCCGTGATCGGCGCGAATTCGCGTAGTCGACTACGCGTGTGCCCGCGCTCGTCCGAGCCCATCCTCGAACTGTCCACCACCCGGCCGTACCGCAGTTCGTCGCGGTACCGACAGTCAGGAAGACCACGATGACCGCAACCCTTCCCGCCGCCCACAATGGTGCCGTCACCACCTCCGACCCGTCGGCGGAAACCTCACCCGTATCGCTCACCATCCCCGAATCCGACCTCGTGCAGTCCCCGCCGTCTGCGGGGCCGGCCGGTGCGCTCGCCGACCTCGCAGGGTCGGGTGCGGAGCAGCTCGCCGGCTACTCCGGAACCCCCGACGCCCCCGGAACCGACCTTCAGGAACTGCTGCGGATGAATCCGCCGGACGCGGCCGAAGCCACGTGGGGTCCCGCGCCGGCAGGACAGCCCGCACTCGAATCCGTCATCTTCCCCGACGATCGCGTCCAGATCGGTGACACGACCGTCTACCCGTGGCGTGTCCACTCGTACCTGCTCATCGAGCTGTCCAACGGCTCGTTTGCGAGCGGCACCGGTTTCTTCATCGGTCCGCACACCGTCATCACCGCCGGGCACTGCGTGTTCGCGCAGGGCAGCGGGCCCGGTTCCGGCTGGGTGCGTTCGGTGACGGTGATGCCCGGCCGCAACGGCTCGTCGCTGCCGTTCGGTTCCGTCCGGGCGAGCGGAAGTAGCCTGCGGTCGGTGCAGGGCTGGACGCAGAACGGCGACTCGAACTGGGACATCGGGGCACTCATCCTTCCCACGAATCTCGGCGACCGAACCGGCTGGCTGGGATTCGGCGTCTACGACGACAACACCCTCCTGTCGTCGATCGCCAACATCACCGGTTATCCGGGCGACAAGCCGACCGGTACGCAGTGGTATCACTCACGGAGGCTGTCTTCGGTTGCTGCACAACGGATCTTCTACGAGGTCGACACGTTCGGCGGTCAGAGCGGCAGCGCCGTGTATCGCCTCGTGAACGGCCAACG
>NZ_JADZGH010000251.1:28356-33954 GCF_015865005.1 Rhodococcus sp. CX | reverse complement strand
ACGGCGTCTCACCGGGAGTGCCGGTGAACTCCGGTGTCCGTATCACCGGCCCGGTCTTCGACCGATTGAAGGCGTGGAAGGCGTGATTCGAGGCATCGTCCGCTGCGGAAACACCCCGGTCCCGTTCGCCCGCATCGTCGTGGTGACGGGTCCGGGGCCGATGCCGGAGATCGCGATCCTGTCCGGACCCGACGGCAGCTTCACCGTCGGCACGCCCTATCCCGGCCGGTACCTGCTGGCGGTGCACGCCGACGAGTATCGGCCCGCCCGGCTCGAAGTGACCCTGCCCGAGGCGTCCTCGACCGCCGAGGTCGTCGCCGCCCTCGAAACCCTCCCTACCTGAAGGAGTTCAGCTCTCCGCGGCGCTGATGCGCCGGTGTGCAGAAGTGGCGGTGGGAGCCGCCAGAAAGGCACACCGGCGCGTCAGCGCGGCGCGCGTGATTGCATGGAGCAAACGCACGAGGAGTTGCCGATGAGCTATTTCGAACGAACCGGGCCGACCACCTTCCGGGCCACGCATCACGTCGGCGGCGCGTGGGAAACGAACGAACAGCACATCGCGCCGGCCCTCGGGCTGATGGCGCACGCCGTCGAACTCGACCGCGACGCCCGCCGCGACGACGGGCTTGCCATCGGCCGGCTCTCCTACGACATCCTGGGCACGCTCCCCATCGACGAGGTCGAGGTGCAGGTCGCTGTTCTGCGTCCCGGCCGCACCATCGAACTCGTCGAGGCAGTCCTCGCACACGGAGGCCGTGCCGCCGTGCGCCTGCGCGCCTGGCTGATGCAGACCCGCCCGACCGCCGAACTCGAAGGAACGTCGCTCGCGCGGATCGCCCCGCCCGAGGAGATGGAGGAGTGGGATCCGACGTCGGTGTGGCCCGGCGGATTCATCGAGTCCGCGCAGGTGCGCCGTCGGCAGGTCGAGCCGGGCCGGGCGTCGTACTGGGTACGCACCCCGCTCCCCCTGGTCGCCGGTGAGGACATCAGCGCGGTCGCCGGGGCGGCAGGCCTCCTCGACATCGCCAACGGCATGACCGTGCGCGCCCATCCGAAGGACATCGCGTTCCCCAACATCGACCTGACCGCACATTTCTTCGCCGAGCCGCGCGGCGAGTGGCTCGGGTTCGACACCACCGTCTCGTTCGGGCCGACCGGTCTCGGGCTGACGAGCAGCGTCATCCACGACGTCCACGGGCCGATCGGCACCGCCTCGCAGGTACTGACCGTGCGCCCGTCCTGACCTGCCCGGGCCGGGCTCCACGACGCTCGGTAGTGTCCGTGAACATGCCTCGCGTCACCGTCACCCTGCACAATCACGCCCCCGCGGACGCGTCCGAGCATATCCGCCGGCACGTGCCGCACTACTGCGCGCTCGAAGCAGCGACGGGTGCGTGGAACCGCGTGCTGGCCGACACGCTCGACGGCTTCGATCCGGTCACGGACATCGTCGTCGTCAACGTGAACAGCAACTTTTCGCGCGAACTGTTCACCGAGGAAGCGCAGTTGGACATCGAAGCGACGCGGATCGGCACCACCTCGGTGACGCTGCGGGCAGGAATCGAGCAGGGCGGGTCACTCGCGGCGGATATGTCGGTGACGCTCGTGCAGGTCGGGGACGGCCGCTCCGCGGCGCGGCCGTGGTCGCCCGAGCAGATCGCGTCGCTGGAGGCGCTGCGCAGTCCCCTCCCGATCGCCGATTAGCCGCTCACGAGACGACGACCTCGAGGGGGAGACGGTCCAGGACGGTTTGCATCGTGTGACCGAAACATTCCGGGTCGGCGATCGGCCACCCGTGCCCGCCTGCGACGGTGAACACCGACGTTCCGCCCAGGCACGCGCGGAGCGATTCGACACTCGCCCGCGGGACCAGCTGATCGTCGTGGCTCCACACGAGCGCTGCCGGCAGACGCTGTTGCGCCAGCCGATCCAGAGATTCGTCGAGGTCCAGGCCCCGCGGGATGGAGTCGGTGCGCAATTCGGGTGCCGGATCACCGTCCGTGGTGACGGTGCGGCGCGGCGTATCGACCGAAGCGAGCATCCGTCGCACCAACGCCTCCTCCAGGGCCGTCCCCCGCTCCCGCGGTGATCCGTCGCCGAGCGGGGTCACCGCTCCACCGACGTCCGGCCACGGTCCTCCGTCCACCGGGTTCACGAGAACGAGCCGGGCCACCCGATCCGGAAGAACAGCGGCGGCGCGGATCGCAAGTGCCCCGCCGAACGAGTGCCCGACCAGGGTCACCGAACCGAGTCCGGCAGCATCGAGGAACCGACCGAGCCAGGCCGCGCCTTCCGCCACGGTCCGCTCATCGAGGGATTTGCCCGGCACTGCCGCGAAGGCAGGAATCGCCGGGGCAAAGACCCGTACGGTGCGGGCCAGCCCGGCCAGGGCATGCCGGTAGATCCAGGGCGTCAATCCATATCCGGGCACGAAGACCACCGGTGCTCCCCGGCCGAGGACGCCGCACACCTCCGCCCGGGCATCGACGTGAACAGTGGACCAGGACATCGTTGCGGGGTGACCATCGGTACGGGTGACCGGCGATCCGTGTCGGAGAGGCATGGGGACCTTCGATCGAACGGGTGGGGACACGTCCCACCATGTCGTTTTCCGCGCGATGCGGCGACGGCCGAAATACCCGCAGGGCATACCTGTTTCTCCAGGACGGACTCCGCTCAGAACAGACCGTCCCGGAAACCCTGACGCCACGACGGATACCGCAACTCCCAGCCGAGTTCCCGCTTGGCCTTGGCGTTGGAGAACCCGCGCCCCTCGGTCATCATCGTCACCGCCACATCGCCCGCCAGCAGCCGGGCGAGCCATCGCGGTACCCGCATCGGGGGTTTCGCGCCCGCGCAGGCGGCCAGATACGGCAGCCACTCCCCCGCCGGGGCGGGTTCGTCGTCGACGATGTTGTAGATGCCCTTCGCGTGCTGTTCGACCGCCAGCACGGTCGCGCTCGCCGCGTCGTCGAGGTGCACCCACGAGCTGTATCCGGTGCCGCCGCCGACGAGCGGGAACTGCCGTTTGCGGACGAGTTCGACCTGATCGTCGCTCGCGCCGGGACCGTAGAGCCCGCCGTACCGCAGTGCCGCCCCGCCCGCCTCGAGGACCCGGTCCTCGACGTAGCGGATCGCATCGGCGCCCGGGCGCGCCTTCGTCCCCTCCTCCGGATCCAGCGGATCCTCTTCCGTCTTCACCCATCCGCCCGTGCGGATGCCGTTCCAGCTCGCATAGCTCTGTGCGACGACGTGCGGCATGCCGTTCGCCTCGGCCGCGGCCAGCAGGTGATCGGTGCCTTCGGTCCGCAACCGGATGGTCGTCGCGAACCACCGGTCGAAGTGCTTCATATCGGGTTTGCCCGAGTGCGCCGCGGAGATCGCGGTCATCTGGTGGACGATCGCATCGGGCCGGGCGGAGGCCACCGCCGCCGCCACCGAGTCCGCGTCCAGTCCGTCCATCACGACCGCATCGGCACCGAGCTGCCGGAGCAGAGCGAGTTTGCCGGGGCCGGTCGTCGTCGCCGTCACCTGATGACCTCGCGCCACGAGCTGCGGCACCAGCCGTTGCCCGAGCACCCCGGATCCACCTGCCACGAAGACTCGCATGACCATCACCTTCTCGAATCGGATTCGTCCTCGTGGAGGTGTGACGATTCGGCCCGGTGTTGTGTGACACGAGGGTGTGGGACATGAGCGCAACACCGCCCGCCTCGCGCGGTTGCGGCCACAATGGTGCTGGACGCGGGAGGTTTGCCATGACCGACAGCACGCACGAGCCCCGAATCCACAGCGGCTCGCTCGCCGACGAGACCGTCGCCCTGGTGCGACGGTGGATCGCCGAGGCCGCGACGGTCCCGCCGGACCGCGGCGCCGAACAGCTCGCCGCGGTTCTGAAGGACCCGCACGGCCTCGAGTTCACGGTCGCGTTCATCGACGGGGTGATCCGGCCCGAGGATCCGCGGGTCGCCGCGCGCAATCTCGCGCACCTGTCCCGGGACCTTCCGGCCTTCCTGCCCGCGCACCTGCGCGCCGCGATCCGGGCCGGCGGCACGCTCGGTCCCGCCCTGCCGCACGTGGTGGTGCCCGCGGCGCGGCGGGCGCTGCGCGCGATGGTCGGGCATCTCGTGGTCGATGCGAGCGACGCGCGGCTCGGGCGCGCGATCGCGCGGCTGCGTCGCGACGGGGTGCGGCTGAACCTGAATCTGCTCGGGGAGGCGGTGCTCGGGGAACGCGAGGCCGACCGCCGGCTCGCCGGCACCCGCGCGCTGCTGGCCCGCGACGACGTGGACTACGTGTCGATCAAGGTGTCGGCGGCGGTCGCGCCGCATTCACCGTGGGCGTTCGACGAGGCGGTCGACGACGTGGTCGAGCGACTGGTGCCGCTGTACCACCTGGCCGCGACCTCCCCTTCCCCGAAGTTCATCAATCTGGACATGGAGGAGTACCGCGACCTGGACCTGACGATCGCGGTGTTCATGAAGATCCTGGACCGGCCGGAGTTCGCGCACCTGGAGGCGGGCATCGTCCTGCAGGCCTATCTGCCGGATTCGCTGGCGGCGATGATCCGGTTGCAGGACTGGTCCGCGGCGCGGCGGACGCGGGGCGGGGCGCCGATCAAGGTGCGGGTCGTCAAGGGCGCGAATCTTCCGATGGAACGTGTCGAGGCGTCGCTGCACGGCTGGCCGCTCGCGACCTGGGGTTCGAAGCAGGAGACGGATACGCACTACAAGCGTCTGCTGGACTACGCGTTCGAGCCCGACCGCATCGCCAACGTGCGGATCGGCGTCGCCGGTCACAACCTGTTCGACGTCGCGCACGCGTGGCTGCTCGCCGGGCAACGCGGGGTCCGTGACGGCGTCGAGTTCGAGATGTTGCTCGGGATGGCGCACAGCCAGGCCGAGGTGGTGCGCCGCCACGTCGGCGGGATCCTGCTGTACACGCCGGTGGTGCATCCGGACGAGTTCGACGTGGCGATCGCGTATCTGGTGCGGCGGCTCGAGGAGGGTGCGGGCCAGGACAACTTCATGTCGGCGGTTTTCGCGCTGCACGAGGACGAGTCGTTGTTCGAACGCGAGAAGCAGCGGTTCCTGGCGTCCCTGGCGGACGTGGACGGTTCCGTCCCCCCTCCGAACCGCACCCAGAACCGGCTGGTGGGTCCGCTCGAGCCGCCCGGCCCGGAGTTCGCGAACACGCCCGACACCGATCCGTCGCTGCCCGCGAACCGCACGTGGGCCCGGCAGATCCTCGGGCGTGCGGCCGGCTCCCGGCTGGGTGCCGCCGCGGTCGCGGCACACACGATCCGCACGGCCGACCAGCTCGACGACCTGCTGGCGACCGCCACCGCGCACGGCCGCGAGTGGGGCCTCCGCGCGGGCAGCGACCGCGCGGAGGTTCTGGAACGGGTCGCGTACGAGCTCGAATGCCGGCGCGGCGAGCTCGTCGAGGTGATGGTGTCCGAGGCCGGTAAGACTGTCGACCAGGCCGACCCGGAGGTGTCCGAGGCGATCGACTTCGCCCGCTGGTACGCCGATCGGACCCGCGACCTCGACGCCGTCGACGGCGCCCGGTTCGTGCCGTCCGCCCTGACCGTGGTGA
>NZ_JADZGH010000251.1:22648-28346 GCF_015865005.1 Rhodococcus sp. CX | reverse complement strand
GCCGGATCGACGCTGGCGGCGCTGGCCGCGGGATCGGCGGTGGTGCTCAAACCGGCGGCGCTGACCGCCCGCTGCGGCGCGGTGCTGGCCGAGGCGATGTGGGCGGCGGGGGTGCCCCGCGACGTGCTTCATCTCGTGCGGCTCGCCGACCATGATCTGGGGCGGCAGTTGATCGCGGATCCGCGCGTGGACCGGGTGGTGCTCACCGGCGCCTACGAGACGGCGGAGCTGTTCCGGTCGTTCCGGCCCGATCTGCCGTTGCTCGCCGAGACCAGCGGCA
Source organism: Rhodococcus sp. CX (assembly GCF_015865005.1). Classification (NCBI taxonomy): domain Bacteria; kingdom Bacillati; phylum Actinomycetota; class Actinomycetes; order Mycobacteriales; family Nocardiaceae; genus Rhodococcus; species Rhodococcus sp. CX. The sequence continues at coordinate 28,066 of NZ_JADZGH010000251.1, read as the reverse complement.
AGAACGCGATCGTGGTGACACCGAGCGCCGATCTGGATCTCGCGGTGCGCGATGTCGTGCAGTCGGCGTTCGGGCACGCGGGGCAGAAGTGCTCGGCGGCGTCGTTGGTGATCCTCGTCGGGTCGGTCGCGTCGTCGCGCCGGTTCCGCAATCAGCTCGTCGACGCGGTGACGTCGCTGCCTGTGGGCCGCGCCGACGATCCGCGCAGCCGGATGGGGCCGCTCGTCGAGCCGGCCCGCGGCAAGTTGCTCGACGCGCTCACCACCCTGGGTCCGGGGGAATCGTGGCTCGTCGCCCCGCAGCGCCTCGACGAGTCGGGGCAGTTGTGGAGCCCCGGTGTCCGAATCGGTGTGCGGCCGGGTTCTCGCGCCCATCTCGTCGAGTTCTTCGGGCCGGTGCTGAGCATCATGACGGCCCGCGACCTCGACGAGGCGATCGCGCTCCAGAACCGGGTGGACTTCGGGCTGACGGCGGGGCTGCACAGTCTCGACTCCGAGGAGATCGCGCTGTGGCTGGACCGGGTCGAGGCCGGGAACCTGTACGTCAACCGCGGCATCACGGGCGCGATCGTGCGTCGGCAGCCGTTCGGCGGCTGGAAACGGTCGTCGGTCGGGGCCGGGTTCAAGGCCGGGGGCCCGAACTATCTCGTCGGTTTCGGGTCGTGGGAACCGGCGCCGCACAGCCCTGTCGACGAGACCGTGGACGGCGTCCCGGCGCTTCTTCTCGACGCGGCCGGGCTGTCGGAAGCCGAGCGCGAGTTCCTGCGCCGGTCGTTCGCGAGCGACGCCCGCGTGTGGCGCACCGAGTTCTCCCTCGCCCGCGACGTGAGTGCATTGACCGCCGAACGGAATCTGTTCCGGTACCGCCCGGTGCGGGTGCACGTCCGGCTCGGCGCGCGCGGGACCGCGGTCGAGTTGCTGCGGGTGCTCGGTGCCGCCGCCCGGTGCGGCGCATCCGTCGACGTGTCCACCACAGCACCGCTGTCTCGCGAAACAACCCGCGTGATAGGGCCTTTCGTGACATCTTTGGCGATCGAGTCGGATGCGGCGTGGCTGAGCCGGATCGGTAGGCCTGCCCCGGACCGCATCCGGTTGATCGGCGGCGACACCCGCGCGCTCGCCGAAAACCTGTACGGGCGTCCCGGAACTGCGGTGTACGACAATCGGGTCACCGAGTCCGGCCGGCTCGAAATGCTGCCGTTCCTGAGGGAGCAGTCGGTCTCGATCACCGCGCACCGCTTCGGGACACCGAACCACCTCACCGACGGAATCGTTTGATGCCGGTTCAAGATCGGTTATGCCGAACCGGTGGGATCGCGGCGGCCGGTGGGGTGGAATAGGAACATGAACATCGCCGAAACCCCACCCCCCGAACGCCGCCGGAAGGCCCTCGCGGCCGTGAAGGAACTCGGACCCTCGCGCACAGAACAAGCGGTGCTGAAGGTGCGATGTCCGGCCAGCCACACCGTCGCCGCGGTCTACAAGACGACCGAAGGACCGGTGGTGGTCTCGGCCAGTGGCCCGGGTGGGCGCGGTTCCCGCGATCGGGAAGCCACCGGCCACCACGGCGACAAGCTCGATTCGGAATTCGTCGACACCCTGGAGGCGACACAGTTCGAGGACGATGCCATCCCCGCCGGATGCGCGTGCGGCCCACGCACCCTTTCCCGGAAGAAGCTGCAGGACGCCGTCGCTTCGCACGCGCACGTCGTGAATCTGACCTGACCCGTGCCGGGGCGGCGGTTCGGAGCGGGCCCGGCACACCCAGCGGGTAGATTCGACACCCGCGCCGATCGCGGTGCGCCACGCGATTCGAGATTGGGGAGGCCACCCGATGGCGTCGGTGTTCGTCGACTGGACCGACCAGGAACAGCAGGAGGCGGCCCGGTACATCGCCGACGCCGTCGTGGCGCGCCGTGATGCCTTCGTCGCCGAAACTGCGGAACTCACCGGCGCCGAGATCCCCGAGATAGCGAGCACCGAGCGAGACCGCGCTCTGCTGCTGGCCAGCATCGCCGAGAACACCACGGTGCTGATGACAGCCCTGCTCGAGGGCACCGATCCGTCGGCGGTCGACCCTCCCCCCGAGGCACTCGCGCTGGCACGGGAACTGGCCCGCCGGGGCGGGTCGCTTGCGCACCTGCTGCGCGCCTACCGGATCGGTCAGGCGCGCTTCACCAGCATGTGCATGGACGTGGCCGACGATGCCGCCCCGGCCGACAACCGGGTCGCGTTGCGGGCCGCGGTCAGCAAGACCGCCGCCTTCATCGACCACCTCTCCGAGCGCGTCACCCTCGCCTACGAGGAGGAGCGGGAACGGTGGATCGCCAGCCGCAGTGGTCTGACCCAGTACTGGATCAGCCAGATACTGACCGGCGCGGTGACCGACGCCGAACAGGCCGGCGCACTCGAGTATCCGCTCGACGGCATGCACCTGGCGATGGCGCTGTGGATTCCGGAATCGAAACGATCGCCCTTCCCCGATGTCGCAACGGCGGTCCAGCAACTGCTCACCGAGGTCGCTCCGGGCGCGGCCACGCTCGCGGTGCATACCGAACCGCTCGCGATGAACGCGTGGCTCGCCCTGCATGGTGATGTCGTCGACGTGATCGAGCGTCTGCGGGCCGCGATCGAGGCGGCCGACGTGCCGTTGCGCGTTGCGGTCGGACTCCCGGGGAGCGGTATCGAGGGATTCCGTGCCGGGCATCGGCAGGCGGCCGCCGTCAAGGCACTGACGAGCACCGCGGTGCCGGAGGCACCGGCGCTGGTGTGGTACGCGGAGATCGCGCCGGTCGCGATGCTCGCCGGGGATCTCACGGAGATGCGCACTTTCGTCGCCGGCATGCTGGGCCCGCTCGCCGAAGACACCGATCGCGCCGCCGAACTGCGCGAAACCCTGCGGGTGCACCTGTCCTGCAATCGCAGCCCCGCGACCACGGCAGCGCGGATGAACCTGCACCGCAACACGATCCGGTACCGGATTCAGCAGGCCACCGAGGAACTCCGACGCGATCTCGAGGACATCGACCCGTTCACGCTCACCGCAGCCCTCGAGATCTGCCGGTGGTACGGGCACGGGGTCCTGATCCCGCGCCGGACCGGCGTCACAACCTGATGCCCAGGGCGCGGCCGGCCAGGTCGGCGACCTCGTCGGCCCACCCCAGAATCGACAACGTCGAGTCGATGTTCTGCGGTGGTGTCCGGATCAGAGTGTCGCGGCGGATGAGCCGTTCCCAGTCGACGGTGATCGGCCCGGTTCGCAACTCCCCGCTGGGGTGACGGAACTCGACGCCGGCCTGCGCCATGATCGTCATGATCTCCTGCGCGAGGATCCCGTAGCCGACCGTCGTCGGATGCACTCCGTCGAGGGAGAAGAACCCGCCGGTGGCGCGTCCCCCGCGACCGTCCGCGGTGAGGAACCGCGAATCGGGCACCGGATCGAGCGCGGCCAGGGCCGCAGGCAAGGGATAGGGCGTCCACCACGCCGGGCGGGCCTGCACGTCGTCGATGTAGCGGCGCAACGCGAGCCGCTCGAGCAGGCCGCACACGTCGAGCAGATACCAGTCCCGCGGCGGGCCGGACGTTCCCGCGCGGGCCTCGGCGACGACCCGCGTGATGGTGGTGTTGTAGAGGTCGATCGCCGCGTCGACGACGGCGGCCTGCGCGCCGGTGATGTTCGGATCCCGCGTGGCGTCGAATCGCCGCTCGTCGATCCACGGCCGCGTGTAGTACGGGAAGTACCGCGAGCCGTGCTCGACCTTCGAGCCCAGGCCCCGCGCGATCGGCGCGATCGTGACGTGCGGAATCGTGCACCAAATGACGTGGCGCGCGGAGATGCGTTCGACCTGCGCCACCACTTCGGCGAACTCCGCGTCGAAATGTTCGGGACGCCAGATCGTGTACGGCCCCTTCTTCGCGAGGTCGCGGAAGTCCGGTCCGCTCCACTCCACCCGCAGGTCGGTGACGGTGCCGAGCGCGTTGTTGGAACCGAGGAACACCACGAGGGTTTCGATGCCGCTCTCCGTCGTGCCGTCGTGGTCGTCGCCGAGTGCGGCCGCCGCGTCGAACAGGGTCATCTCCCATTGCGGCGGCGCCCAGTGCGGATACACGTGCAGCGCCGCGCGGTCGCCGTTGTTCTGCACCACCTGGTTCAGGAAATCGTCGCCGGGTGTCTCGATCGCGTCCGCGCAGATCCGGGCGGTGCGGCTCAGCGCGTCGCGCAGATCCCAGCCGAAGCAGGACAGATTGTGCTGGTAGGCCGCAACGACCGGGGCGGTCGCGCCGGGGCCTCGTTCCCAGTAGTCCTCTACCTCGTCCATGAACGAGCGCACGTCGAACAGCGCGAGCGGCACCTCCCACGGTTGCAGCGACGAGCCGAACCGGTCCTCGAGGCGGCGCAACATCAGTTCGATGTTCAGTGGCAGCCCGCCCGGTCCCCCGTAGCGCGGGAAGCGGAACGCGCGCAGCGCTCCGAGTTCGTACGCGATGATCGCCGGAACCGAGAGGTCGGTGTGGAACACCGCGCCGCTCTGGAAGCCCTGCAGCAGCGAATCCCCGAGCGCCACGATGCGGTGCGGGGGCGTGCCGCGCACCTCGGCTTCGACGACGATTCCGAGCGTGGGATCGAACTCCGGCGTCCTGGGTTCCTTCTTCGCCTGCGCTGCAACGTCTCTCGGCGTTCCCTGCGGAATGTCGCGCGTCTGTGCCGGCATCGCTCGTCCTTCCGGACCGGAGGTGGCTCCCTCGAGCGTGAGCCGTCGCCCCGTCGTTGTCAACGATGACCGATGATGGACACCGGTGCCCCGATCGGAAGGAGAAGGGATGGACACTCCCGATTTCGCGCACACCGACCAGGCCGCGAAGAATCGCCGCGAGAAGTCGGTGATCCTCGCCCGTTTCGCGTGGGATCGTGGCATCACCGGCGCCGAGTTGCTCGCGATGACCGACGACTACCGCCGTCGGCTGGCGCGGGAGGCGGGCGCGCATCCCCCACGCACGATGGAGACCTGGAACTACGTGGCCGCACTGCTCGACGAGAAGACCGAGTGGGCGCGCAACCATCCGGATCATCCGGCGGCCGCGCGGGCCCACCCGGACGAGAAGATCATGTGGGTGAAGCCGCCGGTGCGATCGTGGTTCGAGTGAGCGGCCCGTCGGAGGCGGTGGCCCGCGCGGTGGCACTGGTCAGCCGCAGCGGCCAGCACGTGGGAGCACCGGAGGGCGGGCCGCTGCCCGTCGTGGGGCGGGGACGGTGGGCGCACCACGGGGTGATGATCGGCGACCTGCCCGCCCCGCACCGGTTCCTGAGCGTGATGGGCATCGCCGGCCGGCCCGGGCCGGTGGTGTTCGATCAGCCGGCCGCGCCGGATCGAGGCGGTGACTCGGTGACGCTGGTGTCCACGACCGCGGCGACCACCGA
>NZ_JADZGH010000251.1:20556-22638 GCF_015865005.1 Rhodococcus sp. CX | reverse complement strand
GGCCGGGCACGGCGTCGTTCGGAGAGCACCTGTCGATGACCGTGACCGGCTCGGATGTCCGGGTGCAGCGCACATGGCCGGCCGATGCGGTCGCGGTGGATCTGCTGCTGCACCCGACCGGGGTGATCACGACCTTCTTCGCGATCCCCGGGTTGTACCGGCATTCGAGCCGGCTGTGCCGTTACGAGGGCACCCTCACCGACCCCGACGGAACCCGGACGGTCACGGGTCTGGCCGCGCTCGAGTACGCGCACGGTGTCGCGGTCCCCGCGCGGCTGCCGGTGCGCACGTTCGTCTACCAGGTCCTGAGCGTCGACGACGACACGCAGCTACTGCTCACCTCGGTGCTCGGCCCGGGGAATGTGCCGGTGCTGCGGACCGCGTTCCTGCGCAGCGCGACCGGGACGATGGAGACGGTGCGGGTGGGTGTCCGGCTGCGCATCGACACCGCACGTGAGGTCCGCACCCCGGACGGGCGGCGCATGCTGCTGCCGGGCGAGTTCCACTGGGACATTCCCGGCGTCGGGCACGTCGACGGACACGCCGACGGCGACTGGGCGTACGGGCTCGGCGCCGGATACGTCGGCGGGATCCGGTTCGACGGCCGCTGGCGGGGTCGGCGGGTCGCCGGCTCCGGATATTGCGAATACATCGATCGGCGCAGCGAGTCCACACGGCCGACCTCGCCGGACGGGTAGAATCGGACACGCGGTTTTCTTCACCGACAACGTCTTCCGGCGACGAGGAGCACCGTCCGATGGCGATTCGCGACTACCGGCCGAGCCCCCTCCAGTCCGCCGAGGTGATCGATGCGGGCGACCAGTGGACCCTCGTGTTCAGCCGTGACTTCCCGCAGTTCCCGGACGTGGTGTGGGTGGCCCTGACCGATCCGGCGCAGGTCGTGCAGTGGGCGCCGTACCGGCCGGAACGGCATCTCGGCACCGTGGGGCCGGCGACGCTGATCGTCGTCGACGGCGACGAAGCCACCGAGTTCGACGGCACCGTCGTCGCCGCGGGCACCCCGCACGTGCTCGAACACCGGTGGGATGAGGACTGGTTGCGCTGGGAGATCACACCCCGCCCCGGCGGATGCACGCTGACGTTGCAGCACACCGTCACCGGGCCGGACACCTCGGCCGAGCTCGCCGCGGGCTGGCACATGTGTCTCGACGTGCTGCAGGAGGTGATGGAGCACCGCTCCCCCGGGCCGATCGTCGGGCGCGACGCTCTCGACCTCGGCTGGACCGAACTGTACGAGGCGTACAGCAAGCGACTCCGCGGCGGATCGTGATCCCTGCAGTGCGGGCGGGCACGGATCCGGCCGTTTTTCCGAGCGAATGTATCGTTCGGTCGATTGAAGGAGACGAGCGGTACATTCGCTCGGGCATCGGGCGCCGGCGGGCTTCCGATCGAATGGGTGCCGGAGTCGACGACGGGAGTCAGCAGTGGGTGGCAGGGCGATCACGCCGGTCCGGGTGAAGAACGTCACGATCGGCGAGGGCACACCCAAGATCATCGTGCCGATCACCGGTCGCACCCCCGACGAACTGCGCACCCAGGTCGAGGCGCTGACCGGCGTCGACGTCGACATCGTCGAATGGCGCACGGACTTCTTCGACACCATCACCGACACCGCGAGCGTCGTCGAGCAGGCCCGCGTCCTCGCCGGGCACCTCAGCGGGATCCCCCTGCTCGCCACGTGCCGCACCCGGCACGAAGGCGGCGAGGCCGACCTGACCGACGACGCGTACGCCGACTCGAACGTCGCGCTCGCCGAATCCGGGGCCGTCGACCTGGTCGACGTCGAATACCGCCGCGACCGGGCAGCCGTCGACCGGATCGTGGCCGCGGCGCACGCACGGAAGGTCGCGGTGGTCGCGTCGAACCACGATTTCGAGGGCACCCCCGCGAAGGACGAGATCGTCGCGCGGCTGGTCGCGATGCAGGATCTGGGCGCCGACATCTGCAAGATCGCGGTGATGCCGCGCGGCGCCGCCGACGTGGTGACCCTGCTCGACGCGACCCGCACGATGCACGAGGAACACGCCGACCGGCCCATCGTCACGATGGCGATGGGCGGGC
>NZ_JADZGH010000251.1:8948-20546 GCF_015865005.1 Rhodococcus sp. CX | reverse complement strand
CGCGACGTTCGGGATGGTCGGCAAGGCGTCGGCGCCCGGGCAGGTCGACGCCGCCGACCTGAAGGTCGCGTTGAACCTGCTCGACCGCGCCCTCACGACCGGCTGACCGGGTCCTGTTGCTTTCCGTCCTCCGGGGCGGTGGCGTCCCAGATGTCCAGCAGCGACCGCAGGATCTCCTCCGAAACCCCGAGTCCGCCGAGGTGACTCTCCCCGGGCAGGTGGTGGAACTGGGCGTCGGGCAGCAGATCGACCATGTGCAGGCCGTGTTCGAACGGGATGATGTGGTCGGTGTCGCCGTGCCACCAGCGCACCGGTGTCTTGACGTCGGACACCCGGAACCCCCAGTCGCGGGCGAAGACCACGACATCCGCGAACGGCGCGGCCATCTGCTTGCGGCTGCCGTTGAGCAGGTCGTCGAGGAACATCGCCTTGAACTCGGGGCGGGCCAGCAGGCGGCGGTCCGCTTCCGGCGACAGCCGGCCGTACAGGTCGATGATCGGCGATCCGAGCGGGCGGACCAGCCGGATCAGCGAACTCAGTACGACCCCCGCGGGCAACCCACCGACCTCGAGCAGCGGTGCCACGAACGTGCCCAACTTCATCAGCCCGCCGTCGATGGCATCCGGGCCGACGACGGGCGCCACCCCGCCGAGCACGCCCGCGGCGACGACCCGATCGGGCATCGCGTACGCCGCGGCCAGCGTGTACGGGCCGCCCCCGGACAGTCCGACGACCGCCATCCGGCCCACCCCGAGGGTGTCGGCGATCGTCTCCAGGTCCTCGGTGAACGCAAGGACGTTCTCGTAGCGGTGCGGCGTGGACGAACCGATCCCCGGCCTGTCGATGCCGATCAACCGGACGTTCATGTTCTCGGCGAAGGCCCTGGCCTCGACCGGGATCTGCCGGCGCGCGCCGGGTGTGCCGTGCAGCCAGAACACCGTGCGGCCCTGCGCGGAACCGAACTCGGCGAACCCGATCCGGCGCCCCCGCCCCACCGCGACGGTCCCCTCCAATTTCGGACGTGCGACGTCTACCATGCGCGACAGCATGGCACGTGATCGGGCTCACCTCCATGCCCAGGTGCGATCTGCGCTTCACCGGAACTTGTCGGACCCCGCGCGTAGCGTGATTCGCGACCGCTCGGATCCACTCGCACGACTCCGCTCCCACAGGAAGACAGGAGGCCGTCATGGCCGAACATCAGTCCCGCACAGGCACACCCGGTTGGATCGATCTCACCAGTTCCGACACGAAACGGGCCATCGCGTTCTACACCGAACTCTTCGGCTGGCAGGCCGACACCAACGAGGACCCGCAGTACGGCGGGTACACCATCTTCAGTCACCGCGGCGCGCCGATCGCCGGTCTCGGTCCGCAGCAGCCGGCCAACCCGTACGGCGACGTGTGGACGGTCTACCTCGATTCCGACGACGCCGACGCCACCGCACGGAAGGCCGCCGAGTCGGGCGGCCAGGTTCTGATGCCCGCGATGAAGGTCGGCGACCAGGGCACCATGGCGATCCTCGCCGACGCCGCCGGTGCCGTGATCGGGGTGTGGCAGGCCGATCAGCACCACGGGTTCGGGTTCGACAGCGAACCCGGCGCGCCGGTGTGGTTCGAAACGATGTCGCGCAACTATGCCGCGTCCCTCGACTTCTACCGGGACGTGTTCGGCTGGGACGTCCAGCCGATGAGCGACTCGGGCGACTTCCGGTACTCGACCGGCAAGATCGGCGGCGACGACATTGCCGGGATCATGGACGCGTCCGGTTTCCTCCCCGAGGGTGTGCCGTCGTTCTGGCAGCTCTACATCGGTGTCGAGGACGCCGACGCGACATCGGAGGCCGTGACCCGGCTCGGCGGCACCGTCGAACGCGCGGCCGAGGACACGCCGTTCGGTCGCATGGCCACGATCGCCGATCCTCTCGGCGCGCGGCTGCAGATCAACCAGGCGCCGTCGACGTAGCGATCATCGGTGCGCCGTGACCAGGTAGTGGCGGGTCGCGGCGTCGACGATCTGCTCGGGCGTCACGTCGACCTCGCCGCGCAGCCATGCCGTCATCACCTCGGCGAGGCCTCCGACGAACAGCAGCGCGGAGACTTCGTCGTACGGCGGCTGCAACGCGCTCTCGCCCCACAGTTCCCGCGACTCCAGCGCGACGAGATGCGCGAACTGCAGCAGCAACTCGCGGCGCCGGGTCCGCAGCGGTTCTGTCGCGGCGGATTCGACGACGGCGATGCGCCCCTTGCGCGGATCGTCGGTGAGCACGGCGACGAACGCCGCGATCGCGGCTCGCGCCCGTTCCTCGGGACTGTGCTCGGTCTCGGCGAGGGCGGCGAGCGCGCGGTCGCGGATTTCGTCGGCGATCCGCTCGACGACGCAGACGAGCAGCTCGTCGCGGCCGGTGAAACTCTCGTAGAAGTACCGTTCGGTGAGCCCGGCCTCCTGGCAGATGGCGGTCATCGTCGCCTTGGGGTCCACTTCACCGCCGAAGACGGTCAGGCCCGCCTCGAGCAGTCGTTCGCGGCGTTCGGCGGCACGTTCGGCGGCGCTTCGGCCGCGATATCTGCGGGCGGGCCGGCTCGTCGTCGATTCTCCGGTTACGGGCATGCCGATCACGCTACAGTGAAGTGACATCGAGTCCTGTCAGATCCGCCTCCGCGAGGGAGATCCACGTGACGAAGGTGCTTGCCGATCCACCTCCGGGGCTCACCGCGGTCCCCGGGGACGGCGGCCTGCCGTACGTCGGCTACAGCCTGGACTACATGCGCGACCCGGTCGGGACGAACGACCGCCGCTACCGCCGATACGGGCCGGTCTCGTGGTTCCGGTTCGCCGGGAACCCGTGGGTGGTGCTGCTCGGCCCCGATGCGTGCGGCGCCGCCCTGCAGAACCGCGACCGCGCCCTGGCCAACGGGCCGGGCTGGCGGGTGCTCATCGGTCCGTTCTTCGACCGCGGCCTGATGCTGCTCGACGGCGACGAACACACCGCGCACCGGCGCATCATGCAGCAGGCGTTCACCCGCGACCGGCTGGCCGGATACACCCGATCCCTGCATCCCGCCGTCGAGAAGGCGCTCGAAAACTGGTCTCCGCAAACCGATTTCCGCGCCTACCCGGCGTTGAAGGAACTCACGCTCGGGCTCGCGACATCCATCTTCATGGGCGGGGCCGAAGGCTCGTCGCACCAGGAGATGGCCGAGGTCAACAAGGCGTTCATCGGATGCGTACAGGCCGCGACCGCGATCGTGCGCTACCCGCTGCCCGGCACGCGCTGGCGACGCGGCGTCGTCGGGCGCCGACGCCTCGAGGAGTTCTTCCGTCGGTATCTGCCCGCGCGCCGGGCCGGCAACGGCGACGACCTGTTCACCGCGCTGTGCCATGTCGAATCCGAGGACGGGCAACGCTTCACGGACGACGACGTGGTCAATCACATGATCTTCCTGATGATGGCCGCGCACGACACCTCGACCATCACCCTGTCGACCGCGATGCAGTATCTCGGGCAGTTCCCGGAGTGGCAGCAGGTGTGCCGCGAGGAATCCGAAGCACTCGGCACCGCCACCCCCACCCTGGACCAGCTCGAGGAGCTCACGAGCCTGGATCTGGTGATCAAGGAATGCCAGCGCCTCGTCACCCCGGTGCCCGGGATCGTGCGGCGCGCGGTCGCGGACACCGAGATCCTCGGTCACTACATTCCCCGCGGAACGCTGCTCAACGTCGGACTGCACTACACCCACCACATGCCCGAATTGTGGCCCGATCCCGAGCGATTCGATCCCGGGCGGTTCTCTCCCGAGCGCCGCGAGGATCGCGTCCACAAGTACGCGTGGTCGCCGTTCGGCGGCGGCGTACACCGTTGCCTGGGCATGTACTTCTCGAGCGCGGAGGTCAAGACGGTCCTGCACCACCTGCTGCTCGGGTATCACTGGCACGTGCCCGCCGACTACGTCGCACCCATGAACTTCACGTCGCTGCCGTTCCCGTCGGACGGCCAGCCGATCGATCTGCGCCGACGTTGACCCCGCGCCGCCGCCACGGCACCGGGTAATCGGAAAACGGTCCGCCGCGCGACGCGAGGGCGTACGACGGAGACATGCCTGCAGAACCGCTCGACGAGTACTTCACCGAAACCGTGCGGTCGCTGGCGCCGGCGGTCGAGCATCGCCCCGACCGCCGGGTGAGCGACGAATTGCTGCTGCACTACTTCGACGCCCAGGCCCAGTCGCGGCACCTCGATTTCGCGGCCCGCGACATGCAGCGGCGCGGGGAGGGTTTCTACACGATCGGTTCGGCGGGGCACGAGTCGAACGCGGCGCTGGGTCTGGCCGCGCGCGTGACGGATCCTGCGCTGTTGCACTACCGGTCGGGCGGGTTCTACGCGGCCCGCGCGTCACTGGTGCCCGGCAGCACCCCGATCCGGGACGTGCTGGCCGGTTGCGCCGCGTCGACGCTGGATCCCATCTCCGGTGGTCGCCACAAGGTGTTCGGGAACGCCGCCCTGAACGTGCTGCCGCAGACGTCGACGATCGCCTCGCATCTGCCGCGCGCGGTCGGGCTCGCTTTGGCTCTGGCGCGGATGCCGCGTCTGGGCATCGACTGTCCGTGGCCCGCGGATTCGGTGGTGTTGTGCAGTTTCGGGGATGCGTCGGTGAATCACTCCACGGCGGTGGGTGCGCTCAACACCGCCGCGTACCTGGCTCATCGCGGGTTGCCGTTGCCGATCCTGTTCGTCTGCGAGGACAACGGATTCGGTATCAGCGTGCGCAGTCCGGTCGGGTGGGTGGAGCGGACACTCGCGTCGTATCCGCGTGTCGGATACCGGATGGTGGACGGGGCCGATCCGGTCGACGCGCTCACCGCAGCGTCGGAAATGCTTGTGTCCGTTCGCACCTCGCGCGTGCCGGCGATCCTGCACCTGAAGGCGGTCCGCTATCTCGGGCATGCCGGATCGGATGCCGAGTCGGCCTATCGCAGCCCGGCGGAGATCACCGGTGACTACGCGCGCGACCCGTTGCTCGGCACCGCACGCGAACTCGTCGGCCGCGGGATCCTCTCCCCCGAAAAGATCCTCGAGCGGTACGAGCGGTCGCGTCGGTCCGTCGACGATGTGCTCGCCGACCTCGGAACGCCACCGAGGATGACGTCGGTCGCGGAGGTCGTGCGGCCGCTCCACACGCACGGCCACCCCCGGATCCCGGACGATCCGGGTCCGGTCCCGCAGGAGCCGCTCACTCTGGCGCAGGCCGTCGACCGCACCCTGGGCGACCTCCTCGAGCAGATGCCGCAGGTGTGCGTGTTCGGGGAGGACGTGGCCGTCAAGGGCGGTGTCTACGGTGTGACCCGCGGGCTGGCAAAACGATTCGGCCCGCTGCGCGTGTTCGACACCCTGCTCGACGAGCAGACGATTCTCGGCACTGCCCTCGGATTCGCGGTCGCCGGGCTGCTGCCCATCCCGGAGATCCAGTACCTCGCCTATCTGCACAACGCCGAGGACCAGCTGCGCGGGGAAGCGGCGACGCTGAAGTTCTTCTCCGACGGCAGTTACCAGAACCCGATGGTGGTGCGCATCGCCGGCCTGGCCTATCAGCGGGGCTTCGGCGGGCACTTCCACAACGACAACTCCCTCACCGTGCTGCGCGACATCCCGGGGCTGACGGTCGCGGTGCCGAGCCGACCCGCCCACGCCGGGGCGCTGCTGCGCACGTGCGTCGAGTTGGCCCGCAGCACCGGACGGGTGTGCGTGTTCGTCGAACCGATCGCGCTGTATCACCAGCGGGATCTCTACGAGGACGGCGACGGCCTGTGGGCGCAGGTCCCAGATCCGGCGGCGGTGCAACCCGGCGAGGTGCAGACCTACGGTGACGGCACCGACGCACTGCTGGTGACGTTCGGGAACGGGGTCCGCATGTGCCTGCGCGCCGCGCATCGGGCCGCCGCGCGCGGGCTCGACGTCACGGTTCTGGATCTGCAATGGATCGCCCCGCTGCCCGTCGCGGCGCTCGTCGAGCATGCCGAACGGTTCCCGCGGGTGCTGGTCGTCGACGAGACCCGCCGCAGCGGCGGGGTGTCCGAGGGGGTGGTCACCGCGCTGGCCGACGCCGGATACGAGGGCGAGGTCCGGCGGGTCACCAGCCGTGACAGCTTCGTGCCGCTGGGGCCCGCCGCGAGCGCCGTGCTGCTGTCCGAGGACGACATCGCCGGTGCGCTGTAGCGCCGGTGTGCCTTTCTGGCGGTGGGGACCGCCGGAAAGGCACACCGACGTCAGCACTCGGACAGGACCCTGGTCATCGCGTCGCGTTCCTCCGGGGTGACCCACAGCCCGTACGCGGCCTTCACCTCGATCTGGCGGGACACGTAGGTGCACCGGTACGCCCGATTCGGCGGCAGCCACGACGCGGCGTCCGAGTCCCCCTTGCCCTGGTTGGTCGGGCCGTCGACGGCCTGCAGGTTGCGCGGGTCGTTCGCGAGATTGCGGCGGGTCTGCTCGTCGAGCTGCTGGGCGCCCTTCTGCCACGCATCCGACAGCGCGACGATGTGATCGATCTGCACCGCCGCCGACGTGTCGGCACCGCGCTGGAAGAAGATCGTCCGGCCGGTGTACGGGTCGTTCAGCGTGCCGGTCCGGACCGTGCAGTCACGGGTCGCGGGCACCAGCGAGAGGTCGATCAGGTCGCGCTTGAGGATGTCGTTGCGGGTGTCGCAGCCGTTGCGCCCGAACTGGACGGTCACGTCGTCCGTCCACGCGCTTCCGAACAGCTCCCGGTCGTAGCCGGTCTTCGGGGCACGTCCCTTGACCGGCAGGGTCGCGAGCGTCGCCAGAGCCGGCGAGACCGCGGGCTCCGGAGCTGCCGCAGAAGGGGTCGCGGCGGTCGGGGTCGCGGAGGGACGCCACGTCGGCGTCGCCGACGGACTCCCGCTGGGCCGCCAGGTGGAGGTGACCGGTCCCGTGGGCGTCGGGGTCCACGAGCGTGGCACCGAGGTGAGCCCCTCGGCCGTGACCGCGTCGGATTCGTCGCGCCCACCGGGAGCGAGCGCGACGAAGGCGACGACGATCAGGACCGCGAGGCCGACGATCCACAGCCATCGCCGCAGCGACGGCCGGTCGGCCTGGGACACCTACTGAGCCAGACGCGGCATCTTCACGACCTGGCCCGCGTAGGACAGGCCGGCACCGAACGCGAGGAGCAGCGCGGTGTCACCTTCCTCGACCTGACCGGTCCGCAGCATCTTCTCCATCGCGAGCGGGATCGACGCGGCGGAGGTGTTGCCGGTCTCGATGATGTCGTCCGCGACCGCGACGGTGTCCGGAAGCTCGAGCTGCTTGACGATGACGTCGTTGATGCGCAGGTTCGCCTGGTGCGGGACGAACGCGTCGAGGTCGGTGAGCGCGACCCCGGCCTTGTCGGCGATCTGCCGCGCGAACTTGCTCATCTCGAACGCGGCCCAGCGGAACACGGCGGTGCCCTCCATGATGATCCACGGGCGCTTCTGGTCCGGGTTCTGGGCGAAGTCGACCCAGTCCGGCTCCTGGCGGATCGCGTTGCCCTGCTTGCCGTCCGAACCCCACACGGTCGGTCCGATGCCGACCTCGTCGGATGCTCCGACGACCACGGCGCCGGCACCGTCACCGAAGATGAAGCGCACGGTGCGGTCGGTGGGCTCGGTGGCGTCGCTCATGCGCTCGACACCGATCACCAGCACGTGCTCGGCGGAACCGGCCCGGACCAGGTCCGAGGCGACGCCGAGGGCGTAGCAGAAACCGGCGCAGCCGGCGGCGATGTCGAGGGCGCCGGCCCCGCCGGTGCCGAGACGGTCCGCGACGATCGCCGCGCACTGCGGGGTCTGCAGCGGATAGGTCGAGCACGCCACGATGACGGTGTCGATCTGGGCCCCCGCCATGCGCGCGGCCTCGAGGGCCTTGGCGCCGGCGGACACCGCCATATCGGTGACCGATTCTTCGGGGTGAGCCTTGGCGAAACGCCGCGACTTGATGCCGGAACGCGACTGGATCCACTCGTCGCTCGAGTCGATCAGCTCGCAGATCTCCGCGTTGGTGACGACTCGCTCGGGGCGGTGCACGCCCAGCCCGAGCAATGCGGTGTTCCGCAGCGGGGCGGGACCGGCAATCTGTGCACCCATCAGGCGAACTCCTCTTCTTCGGGCACTGCGTGTCAGTGCACGACAACCTCAATACGGTAACGCGTAGCGAAATTGTGCCCGGGGTCACCGTCCTTGTGGTAGGCACTTCCCACCTCGAATCGCAGGGGCGTGCGACCCCGGTCGGCTGCGTCCCGGATCACAAGATCGACAAGTTCCGGGATTGACTCACACTCTCGGCGCGGCAGCTGCTAGCGTCCGGCGCTGTGCATCTGTTCGGGGGAAAAATGCGAACTTTGGTCCGATACTGCGTGACGACCGTTACGGTCACCGTGCTGACACTGACACTGGGGGCGGCGCTCGCGTCCGCCAACCCCAATGCGATCAATCCGATCCCGGGCCTGAACGGCGTGAACGGCGTGCCACAGCTCGGCGGACGGGCCCGGGCGGTCGCGCAACAGACCGGCATCCTCAGCCAGAACCGGACGCAAGACCTCAACGTCCTCGGTACCGACCTCGGCATCATGTGGGACAACGGCCGCGGCGAGATCCTCACGGCGTTCGGTGACACCGCAGGCCTCGGCCTGCCCAACCTGCTCTCGGGCAGCCTGTGGGCGTGGCGCAGCAACGTGCTGTTCCGCAGCACCGACCGCGACCTGTCCAACGGCATGGACTTCAGCAGTGCCGTGACGGACGCGTTCGGCCAGGCCAAGGAGCTGATTCCGAGCCCGAAGATCCCGTTCGTCGAGATCAGCCGGATACCGACCGCGGGTATCGCGGTCGGTGACACCCAATACCTCAGCGCGATGTCGGTGAAGAACTGGGGACCGGCGGGAACCTGGGAGACGAACTACTCCGGGCTGATCTTCTCGAACGACAACGGCGAGAACTGGGCTCCGGCCCCGGAGACGGTACGTCCCAGCGAGGGCGGCAACCGCAACTTCCAGATGAGCGCGTTCTTGAAGCGCGACGGCTTCGTCTACCAGTACGGCACTCCTCCGGGTCGCGGCGGTCTCGTGCACCTGGCGCGCGTCCCCGAGGCGCAGATCCGCGATCTCGGCGCCTACGAGTACTGGGACGGCGGCGCGTGGGTGCGCGACGTGAACGCGGCGCGCCCGCTCATGGGCGACGGGGTCGCCGAGCTGTCCGTGCAATGGAACGACTATCTCGGTCAGTTCCTGATGCTCACCACCGACGCGCACAATTCCGTGGTGATGCGCCGTGCCTCGTCGGTGACGGGTCCGTGGAGCCCGCCGGAGGTCATCGTCGACACCCGCGAGCTTCCGAGCGCGTACGGCGCGTACATCCATCCGTGGTCGTCGGGTCCGGATCTATACTTCCTGACCACCGTGCATCAGAACTACAACGTGCTGCTGATGCACACGACTCTGCACCGCTGAGGCGTCACGCGCCCTCGGTGTGGGTCTCGACGGTGCCGCTCCAGCGGTCGTTCGGGTCACCGGGTGTCCGGCCCGTCCTCGTGCCTGCCCCTTCGGGCCGGCGGTCACGGGCCGTGCCGGCATCCGGTGCATCGGGTGGGGCGGCGTGCCCGACCGATCCGACGGCGATCGAGAGGCCCCCGGCAACCTTCCGGGATCCGCTATCGAAGCACCACGCCATCGGCATCGACGGGGTAGGAGTTCACATCGAAGTCGTAGTCGCCGTGCACACCACTGAGATATCCGCCCCAGCCGACACCGCTGTTGCAGATGTGGTCACCACCGTTGAGCTGTACGTTGCATACCCGGAGCGCGGGCAACCCACCGTAGTCGTCGTTCGCACCACCGAGCGTCGGCACCCACCTCATATCGGTGGCCGCAAATCCCCCGACGCCACCCGTTCCGCCCGGATGCTTGGGATCGCCGATCAGGACGATGCCGGCTTTGCCGCGGAACTCCTTCCCGTTCTCGGTTGCCCACTGATGTACGACGGCTGCACCACCCGAGTAACCCACGGCGTGGATGAAGTCGGCAGGACATGCCCGAACATGAGCACGGACGAGCCGATCGAGTTCCCTCACACCGGACCGGGTATCGAACGAGTTGTATCCGACGCGCTGATCCTCGTTGAGGAACCCCACCGAGGTGTTGTTGGTCAAGCCGCCGACGACGACGTCCCATGTGCCGACGCACGATTCCGCGGCCGGGGGCACTGTGGCCGTTGTCGAGGACACTGTGGCCGTTGTCGAGGACACCGTGGGCGCTGCCGAGGACACTGCGGGCGTTGCGACGGCAACACCTGCGGCGACACCCAGACCCAGGAGTGCCGCGCCTACCGCTCTCGAGGACGTGCGAATCATCTTCTGCCTTTCTGCTCGGCCACATGTATTACGGGCGTGACGATTCGGAAGCAACGCGGTCGGGAACGCCCGGGGGGCAACGCCTCCGACATGCCGGGGCGTTGCCCACCGCGATGCCCGTTCCTCGGTACTGCAGAGAAATTCGATGCCGGCCCGAGACAGGCTCGGAAACGGATCAGGCTCGGATGTCGTTCGAACCCGCGCCGCACGCACCGACGGACCGCAGGAAGCTCACGGGGTCGACCGGCCCACCACGATGAATGCGCAGGTGCAGATGTGGTCCCGTCGAGCTACCCGTGTTACCCGTCGCGCCGATCGCCTGACCGGCGGCGACGTGGACCCCCACGCCGACCCACGTCTGGGAAAGGTGGCCCATCTGGATCTGCTCACCGGTGTCGGCTTCCAGTTGAATGTAGGTTCCGTATCCACCGGGATCGTTCGGGCCGGCCACCGAGATCCTCCCCGAGGTCGGCGCGTGCAGCACCGTACCGACCCCGACGGCGAAGTCGGTGCCGTCGTGGCCACCGTGGAACCCTTGCGACACCGGTCCATCGACCGGCCACTCCCAGGCGCATCCGTTGGATGCCTCGGACGCGGCGTGCGCACTTGCCATACCCGGAGAAAGAATCCCGCTCATTGCTGCGAGAGCAGCCGCTCCTGCAGCAATTGCGATCAAACGTCCTGCGGTAGAAACACTTTGCACCCGATGCTTGCCCATGATTGTTCCCTCGGTCGGTCGAGATGATTGGTGGTGATCTCGACCGGGGCGATGTACATCGCCGCTTACGGAGCGCAGTGACAGCTTCCGTCAATCGAGACGTACATAGCGTCTCGGTAACGGCCGGAACGGGCAACGTCAGAATTACCCGGGTATATACCTATTTTCGAGTTTTCGAATGGGCTTCGCGTGTCGTCGTACCGACCGCTTGGTGACGAAACCGTATAGAACACCGGTCTATCCGCGACCGACTCAGCCCTCGCTGGAAGATAAGTATGATGTAGGTCACATCTCCGTAACGCGGAGAGTGGATGCTCTACGCTTTCCATCACGGCGGAAAACGCAGAGCATGATATCACCCGCCGACCAAACCCGTACGGACCGAATGGGATCGACGCACGCCGCCGCACCGACACGCACCCACGCCACCGGAGTGAGATTGCTGTTTCACCCGAGCGGCAACCGGAGTCGGAACTCGCA
>NZ_JADZGH010000251.1:4259-8793 GCF_015865005.1 Rhodococcus sp. CX | reverse complement strand
CCGGCCGGGCCACTCGAAGTCACGTATGGCACTGCTGTCGAAGAGTTTTCAACCCTCCAGGGCGCTCCGGGCGGGGGGTCGACGTCGACACCGCGACCCGTCCGGAACCGACAGCACGAAGTGTTGCCCTGTGCGTCTAGGTTCCGGAGGCATGGGATTCGTTGCGGTACGCGTCATCACGCGATCAGGCGGCGTGGGCCGACCGCACCACCGCCACCCACCGCATGGCCCGTTATGCGGCGATGTTTCCGGGTCGGGCAGAAGCGGAACGACATGGCTCGAAGATCGGGAATCTCTCCCCCGGTTGGGTGCACCGGAAATACACCCTCACCGGCCGATCGGGCGACACCGGAAGCGCACCGTCGATCCACGAATAGACCCACGGGCCCTCGTCGAGTTCGACGATGGCGATCACCGACGGGCACGGCGCGTCGCACACCGGGTCGGGTGCGCGGTCGGCGGTCCGGCACGAGACGATCACTCCCACGCCGGCCGAGTCGACAGGCTCGAGGTCGCCGTGGCCGCACGAGTGGCAGGAGACGGTCAGGGGCGGGAGCAGCACGGCGCAGTCCCGGCATTTCCAGATGACGAGTTTCCCGCCTCGCGTGGTCATGCGCCCGCGACCGGAGACAGGGGCGGTCATGCCGCGACCTCGACAGGGAACCCGCCCAGGACGGTGCGCATCGCGTTGCCGAAGTATTCCGGGTCCGAGAGCAGCCATTCGTGTCCGCCCGGGACGGTGAACACCGGCGGACTCCCCAGCAGTCGGCGCAGAGATTCGAGGCTCGCCCGCGGCACCCGACGGTCTCCGCGGCTCCACAGCAGTGAGACCGGCAGGCGTCGCTCCGCGAGCCGGGTCAGCTCAGCGGTCGGCTCCCGGCCTCGGGCCGTCCGGTCGAGGCGTCCGGCTCCGTCGCGATCGCCGTCGTCGGACACGCCATCGAACCTCGTGCCGCCGACGGGGTTCACCAGGACGAGTCGCGTCACGCGATCCGGATGATCGTGGGCGGCCCGGATCGCCAGCGCCCCGCCGAACGAGTGCCCGACGAGGGTCACGGGACCGAGTCCGGCCGCCTCGAGGAACCGGCCGAGCCAGCTCGAGCAGTCCGCCAGCATCCGCTCCTCGAGGGGGCTGCCGGGCGCTGCCGCGAACCCCGGTATCGCCGGGGCATACACCCGCGCGCTGCGGGCCAGCGTCGCCAGCGCATGCCGGTACGTCCAGGGCGTCGACCCGCATTCGGGGAGGAAGACCACCGGCGTTCCCCGCCCGAGGACCCCGCACATCTCCGCACGGGCGTCGACGTGAACGGTGGACCAGTGCATCGTCGGATGGGAACCGTCTGCAAGGAGCATCGGCGAGCGGTGGGGGTAGCGCATCGAGTGAACCTTCGTCGAGCTGGTGAGGCACCTCACACGATGCCGCCCGGGCTGCGGAAAGGCGACGGTCGTTATACCCGCGGGCATACCTGTTTTTCCGAAAGAAGGAAACCGGTCGGTCCCGAAAAAGCGTCGAACCGGACTTGTCGTCGTTCACCACCTGCATATACACCGTCGAGCGCGTAACCGGCTTGCACCCGGGTACCGCGTGGCATAGGAGAAATGCATGGACGCACAGGATTGGGACGAACGGTACGCGGCGGCGGACATGGTGTGGGGTACTCCGCCGAATCCCGTCGTCGTCGAGTTCACCGCGGCGCTGCCACAAGGACGAGCGCTGGATCTGGCGTGCGGCGAGGGCCGGCACTCGTTGTGGCTCGCTACGCGCGGGTGGGAGGTCGACGGTGTCGACTTCTCCGGCGTCGCGCTCGAGAAGGCCCGGCGGATCGCCGCTCAGGCGCCCAAGCGCAGCCGTGATCGCCTGCGCTACATCCAGAAGGATGTGACCCAGGACCCTTTCGACGGTGAATATGACCTGATTCTCTCGGTATTCCTCCACCTCCCCGCACCACAGCGCGCGAGCCTGATCGACAATGCGATCAATTCCCTGAAACCTGATGGAATCCTCATATTTCTGGGCCACGATTCGACTAATCCCACACTCGGAACCGGAGGCCCTCGGAACCCCGAAATCCTCTACACCCCAACGGATATAGTGGACGAGATCGACGGCCGGCTGGAAATTGTCGTCGCCGAAAGGAGGGCCCGGGAAACTGATTCCGGAACTGCTGTCGACGCCCTTGTCGTCGCGCGGAAATCCGCCCTTGGCAGTTAGTTGCCTGGCGAGTAACATAGGGATGTTACCGACGAGTAATAACTTGGGCGGTACTTGACACCGCAGCTCGACCGCACCGCACTGGGAGACACAGATGGGCCATTACAAGAGCAACCTCCGCGACCTCGAGTTCAATCTGTTCGAGGTCCTGAAGATCCAGACGCTCCTCGAGGCCGGCAAGTTCGGCGATCTCGACGAGGACACCGCCCGAGGCATCCTGGCAGAGGTCAAGGCCCTCGCCGAGGGTCCGGCCGCCGAAGCCTTCGCCGACACCGATCGCAACCCCCCTGTGTTCGACCCCGAGACCCACTCCGTCTCCCTCCCCGAAGGCTTCAAGAAGGCGTTCCGGGCCTGGTGGGACGCGGGTTACTGGTCCATGGGTATCCCCGAGGAGATCGGCGGCACCGACGCGCCGCGCGCGCTGCTGTGGGCCTCCAACGAGATGATGCTCGGCGCCCAGCCGGCCGCCTTCATGTACGCCGCGGGCCCCGCCTTCGCCGGTGTCCTCTTCGAGAACGGCACCGACGAGCAGAAGAAGTGGGCGGCCACCTGCGTCGAGCGCGGCTGGGGCTCCACCATGGTGCTGACCGAACCCGACGCGGGCTCCGACGTCGGCGCCGGCCGCACCAAGGCGATCAGGCAGGACGACGGCTCCTGGCACATCGAGGGCGTCAAGCGGTTCATCACCTCCGCCGACTCCGACGACCTGTTCGAGAACATCTTCCACCTGGTCCTGGCCCGCCCCGAGGGCGGCAAGCCGGGCACCAAGGGCCTGTCGCTGTTCTTCGTCCCGAAGTTCCACTTCGACTTCGAGAAGAACGAGCTCGGCGAGCGCAACGGCGTGTTCGTCACCAACGTCGAGCACAAGATGGGCCTGAAGGCCTCCGCGACCTGTGAGGTCACCTTCGGCGGCCACGGCGTCCCCGCCAAGGGCTGGCTCGTCGGCGAGGTCCACGACGGCATCGCCCAGATGTTCGACGTCATCGAACACGCCCGCATGATGGTCGGCACCAAGGCCATCGCCACGCTGTCCACCGGCTACCTCAACGCCCTCGACTACGCCAAGGAGCGCGTGCAGGGCGCCGACATCACGCAGATGGCGGACAAGACCGCGCCGCGCGTGACGATCACCCACCACCCCGACGTCCGCCGCTCGCTGGCGATGCAGAAGGCCTACGCCGAGGGTCTGCGCGCCGTGTACCTGTACACCGCCGCTCACCAGGACGCCGTGGTCGCCGAGCAGGTCTCCGGCGCCGACGCCGACCTCGCGCACCGCATCAACGATCTGCTGCTGCCGATCGTCAAGGGTTGCGGTTCGGAGCGCGCCTACCTGTACCTGACCGATTCGCTGCAGACCCTCGGTGGCTCGGGCTTCCTGCAGGACTACCCGATCGAGCAGTACATCCGCGACTCGAAGATCGACTCGCTGTACGAGGGCACCACCGCCATCCAGGCGCAGGACTTCTTCTTCCGCAAGATCGCCCGCGACCGCGGTGTCGCCCTGGCGCACGTCGCCGGCCAGATCAAGCAGTTCATCGACTCGGATTCGGCCGACGAGCGCCTCAAGCCCGAGCGCGCCCTGCTGGCCACCGCGCTCGAGGACGTGCAGGCCATGACCGCGACCCTCACCGGTTTCCTCATGGGCGCCCAGGAGCAGCCGACCGAGCTCTACAAGGTCGGACTCGGCTCGGTGCGCTACCTGCTCGCGTTCGGCGACCTGCTCATCGGCTGGCTGCTCCTGAAGCAGGCCGAGATCGCGCTCGCCGCGCTCGATACCGGCGCCGACGAGAAGGACGTTCCGTTCTACAAGGGCAAGGTCGGGATCGCGTCGTTCTTCGCCAAGAACGTGCTGCCCGAGCTGACCGCGGCGCGCAGCATCATCGCCAACGTCGACACCGACATCATGGAGCTCGACGAAGCGGCGTTCTGATCGAGCCGCCCGGGCGGACGAGCCCGGAGGGTTGACACGCTGTGGCCCCCACCGGATTCCCGGTGGGGGCCACTGCTGCGCTCCGCGCCGGTGTGCACAACTGGCGCCCGGAACCGCCACAAAGGCACACGGGGTGTCAGAAGACGACGACCCCGCGCAGGTTTCGGCCCGCGTGCATGTCGGCGAAGCCCTGGGCGATGTCGTCGAGCTTGTAGGTGGTGGTGATCAGCTCGTCGAGCTTCAGCTTCCCGGACGTATACAGGTCGATCATCCACGGGATGTCGGCGGTTGGTGTGGATGCGCCGAAAAGCGAACCCTGAAGCCGCTTCTGGTAGAGCACCAGTTCCATCGGACTGATCGGGATTCCGACGTCGGTCATCTTGCCGAGACCG
>NZ_JADZGH010000251.1:0-4249 GCF_015865005.1 Rhodococcus sp. CX | reverse complement strand
ATCGCGGCGTCCGCGCCCTGTCCGTTGGTGTACGAACGCGCGATCTCGGTGGCCTCCGCCATGTCCGCGACCGCGTGGGTGGCTCCGAACCGCAGCGCGCTCTCCCGCTTGAACGGCACGGGATCGACGGCGATGATCCGGGCCGCGCCGGCATGGACCGCGCCCTGGACGGCGTTGATGCCGATCCCGCCGATGCCCTGGACGATGACCGTCTGGCCGGGGTAGATCTCGGCGGAGTTCACCGCTGCTCCCCACCCGGTGCCGACTCCGCAGCCCAGCAGGCACAGCTTGTCGAGCGGCAGGTCCTTGTCGACCTTGACTGCCGAATCGACGCTGACGGTGGTGTATTCGCTGAACGTCGACAATCCGCACGTCTGGGCGACGGGCACCCCGTCCAGGCTCATGCGGAAGCTCGAGGGGTCGTCGGGGCGGGTCCCGGTCATGATGGCGGCGCCGCGGTCGCACAGGTTCTGCAGTCCCTTTGCGCACCATCGGCATCGGCCGCAGGCGGCCAGGAACGAGAACACGACGTGGTCGCCCTCGCTCCAGCCGTGCGTCTCGGGGCCGACCTGAACGACGATTCCGGCGCCCTCGTGTCCGCCGCAGATCGGGTAACTGCCCACCGCGTGGTCGCCGACGGCGATGTGGTCGTCGGAATGGCACAGGCCCGCAGCGACCATCTTCACCGTCAGTTCACCGCGCCGCGGTTCGTCGAGTTCGAGATCGGCGACCTCGTAGGTACCGGGTGCCCGGCGGATGATCGCGCCACGTGTCTTCACAGTATCGCTCCGAAAGTTCGTGTGGTGGTTCCGATGTGGTGGTGTTCAGCCACCGGGATCACTTGCTCACCTGCGCCGACATTGCGGCGCGATATTCCTCGGCGTAGGGCGGCAGCATGCCCCATTCGCGACGCGGGTCGTAGTCCGGAGCGACGAACACGGTTCGGGCGTGGCTGAATTCGAGGAAGCCCTCGCGGCCGTTGTAGTGGCCCATCCCCGACTCCCCGATGCCACCGAACGGTGCGTCGAGCATGCCCGCATGCATCATGACCTCGTTGATCGTGACGCCACCGGAGGTCGTGCCCTCGACGACCGCGCGCTGCTCGTCCTCGTCGTGCCCGAAGTAGTAGAGCGCCAGCGGTTTCGGACCGGAATTGATCTCGTCGAGAACATCCGCGAGGTCGTCGTACGTGCGGATCACCATGGCGGGGCCGAAGATCTCCTCCCGGGAGATCGCCGCCGATGCCGGGGGGTCGATCACCAGACGCAGCGGGCGCCGACGTTCATCGGTGGTGATCGGCTCGGACGGAACGACCTCCACGCGTGCTCCGAGTTGCTGTGCCTCGCTGATGTATCCGTCGATGCGGGCGGCGTGCCGATCGGAGACGATCGCGGTGACGTCGACGTTTCCTGCGATCGTGGGCAGCAGTTCGCCGTAGGTCCGGCCGATTGCGACGACGAACGATTCGAGCTGTTCCGCCGGGACGTACACGGTGTCGGCGTTGACGCAGAGCTGACCGCTGTTGGTCGCCTTGCCCACCGCGATGCGGAAGGCCGCGGTGTCCGTATCGGCCGAACGCCCGACGATCACCGGGGATTTTCCGCCGAGTTCGAGCGTGACCGGCACGAGGTTGAGCGCGGCGTTCGCCATCACCGATCGTCCCGCGGCCGCGCTGCCGGTGAACACGATGTGATCGAACGGCAGGGCGGTGAGGGCCTGCGCGATCTCCGGTCCACCGGTCACGACGGCGACGTCACGGGGATCGAGGAACTCCGCGGCCGCCGCCGCCAGCACCTCCGCGGTGCGCGGCACGATCTCGGACGGCTTGAGCACGGCGCGGTTGCCCGCTGCCAGCACGCCGGCGAGTGGACTCAGGAGCGTGAAGAGCGGGGCGTTCCAGGTGCCGATGATCGCGACCGAGCCCTTGGGCTGGTACTGCACCTCGGCGGTGGCTCCGAGCTGGTCGTACGGGGAGAACACCGTCCGCTGCTCGGGCTGCATCCACGTCTCCACGTGATCTCGCGCGTATTTCAGCGCGGTCAGCGATCCGAGGATGTCGTTGACGGTCGAGTATCCCGGGTGGCGCCCGCCGAAATCGGCGTCGATCGCGTCGACGATCTCGTCGTGGCGGGCCACGACCATCTCGATCACCGACTCGATCCGCGCCCGGCGAGCCTCGGCGGAACTCGTTCTCTGCGAACGGAACTCCCGTCGCTGACTCTCGAGCAGGTCGCGCAGTTCGGATTCGGTGCCGGTCAGTGTGTTCACAGCGGCGATGCTATGAACGACATCACTCCTGCCCTGCCGATGTCCCGCTCATCGGGACCCGAACGGCGCGACCGTGTTACTCCTCGTCGGCCGATGCGTCGGGCACTGCAGGCTCGTCCGTCTCGGATTCCGGTTCCGGAGCGCTGCTCGTCGTCGGCTGCGCACCGGGCTGCGGCCGGCCGCTCGTCGTCGGCGACGAACCGGATTCCGGTGTGCTCCCGGGCGCGCCGGCGGGGTTGCGTTCCGGTCCCGGAGCGGGCTCGCGCTCTTCCTCCGGTTCGATGCACTCGACGATCGGAACCGGGTCGTACTTGACGGTGCGCGTCGTGCGGGAAAGCTGCGCTCCCGTCTTCGCATCCGTGATCACGCGGGTGTCGCTGACCGTGAAGCCCTGCGCGCCGCTCGACGGAATGCACGCGTCGCCCGCCGGAAGGGTGATCTTGTTCGGTGACGTGAACGCCGTCCGGTCCCCGGTGAACGACTGCACGTCCACCGTCTTCGTGCCCCAGAGCCGGACCGTGATGTCCGAACTCGTGCCGATGGTCTGGATCAGCACGCCGGTGTCGAACGGGTTCCGGAACTGGAGGTCGATCGCGCCCTCGAACACGGTGGCCTCACGCGCCGCCGGGTACCGCGAGATGTAGTAGCTGTGCTCGGTGTGGGCGACGTCCTCCATGCCGGCGAAATACGTTGCGTTGTAGAGGGTTGTCGCGAGCTGGCTGATGCCGCCGCCGACGGCCGTGCCGGGCCGGCCGGCCTCGATGATGCCGGACTCGACGTAGCCCTGCGCCGCCCCGCGCGGACCGGTATATCCGTTGAGCGAGAACGTTTCTCCCGGCTTGACGAGTGCACCGTCGATCTCGGAAGCGGCAAGGCGGATGTTCACGCCCGAGGCGTAGGAGAAGCCACCGGTGGTGAATTCGCCGACGACCTCGCGGATGCCGAGCTTCTCGGCGGCCTCGGTCGTGAGCGCGGGATCCACGGGTGCGTACACGGCCGGGGTGGTCCGGTCGCCCGGCGCGGCCAGCAGCTGAGGCAGCGGCTCGAGAGTCTTCGTCCAGTCGACCAGTTCACCCTTCACCGCGGGCACGATCGTCGGACCGCCACCCTCGATGACGATGCGGGCGTCCTTCGGTTCGACCTCGGTCTCCGCGAGCTGCGGACGCAGGAAATCGACCACGACCTCGGAGTGGTATTCGGGGATCAGGCCGCCCTCGCCGTCCGGCACGAACGACAGGATCGTGCCGATCCGGTCGCGGGGCAAGGTCGCGACCGTGTTGTCGCGACCCTGGACCTTCACGTCCGACGCCACCGCGGGTATCGCGATCTCGGTGAGTGCCCGGTCCACCGCTTCGGGTGTGACGGTCACGTCCAGCGTGGTCACCGGCAACGCGACGTCGCCGAACGCCCACTTCTCGGAGAACACGTCCGCCGCGACCTGGGGATCGAGATTCTGGCCGGGTTGCGGAGACACCGCGACCGGGGTCGCCCCCTCGAAGACGACGGTGCCCTCCCGCGGGGCGCGTTCGGCGCTCGAACGCACTCCTTCGAGTGCGTCCGTGAGTGCCGCGTCGTCGCGGACGGAGACAACGCCGATCTCGTCGGTGCCGAACAGCGACGCCAGCCGGGTGAACGGATTGAGCGGCTGCGATCCGATGCGATCGAGCGTGTGCTCCCAGTCGACCTCGAGTCCGGCCCGGGCGGGAACGACCTCGGCGGTGGTGTCGCCGGCGGTGACGGGCACGGGGTTTTCGAGGCGTCGGCCGAGTTCGTCGCGCAAAAGTGCCTCGGCGTCGTCGACCGATTCGCCACCGATCTCGATCCCCGCGACCGTCACGCCGCGCGGGACCTTGCCCGACGACGTTGCGAGATCGACACCGTAGAGAACCGCGAGAGCAGCGGCGACACCGCCGGCCACGATCGCGATCTTCCGCCACGGCGGTCCCGCAGGCGAGGGGGATCCTGTCTCTTATACACATCT
>NZ_JADZGH010000250.1:0-1007 GCF_015865005.1 Rhodococcus sp. CX | reverse complement strand
GACCCGCCGGGCCGCGTCGGCGGCGGAGATCCGCAGCGTGCCGACCAGGAAGTCGTTGACCGAGCGGCACCCGAGGTCTTCCGGGACCCGCCGTTCGACGGCCTCGACGATCGCCCGGTGCCCGACGGCAGCGGCCCTGCGCAGGACGGTTTCGAAGCGCTGGAAGAACTCGACCAGGTCGCCGTTCGACAGGCCGGTGAGGTCGTCTTCGAGCAGGCCGTCGACAGCGGTGTCGAGGGCAGCAAACCGCGCCCCGACCTCGTCCCCTCGTACCCCCATCGAAAGCATGTTCGAACTATATCGAGGGGGTCCGACAAGTTTCAGTCTGCGACGTAGCGCAGCATCACCACCGTTTCGAAGCGCCTCGTCTCGGCCAATCTGAGCTGGATGCGCTTGTCCAGCGGCGGGAAGAGCGGTGTGCCGCCGCCGAGCACCACGGGCGAGATGAACAGCTGGTACTCGTCGATGAGCCCGTGCGGGATCAGCGAGGCCGCGAGGTTCGCCCCACCGACCTCCATGACGCCGTCACCTTCGGATTTGAGCCTGCGGACCTCCTCGACCGCGTTCTCACCGACCAGAGTGCTGTTCCAATGAACCTCGGTGAGCGTCCGGGAGAAGACGACCTTGCGCTTTTCCGTCCAGAGTCCGGCGAACTCACGCTCGATGGGCGACGCATCCTCAGGGATGTGGGGCCAGTACTCGGCCATCAACTCGTACATTCGGCGGCCGTGCAGCGAGATCTCTAGCTCGCGGAACCTGTCGTTGTGGAACTGGTGCAGCTCCTCGTCCGGGTCCGTCCAGTCGATGTTGCCGTCGCGGTCGTTGACGTAGCCGTCCAGGGAGACGCCGTAGGGATAGATCAGCTTTCTCATGATCGGGTAGACCTCCTGGGCGCCCGAGACTCATCGAGGCGTGCCGCCTGCTCATCAGGATGCCGTTTCTACCGCCGAGTCGTGGAGGTTTCCGTGATGCACGATCGCGACCTGCATCGATGGGTGGGGCGGGCG
>NZ_JADZGH010000249.1:6779-8825 GCF_015865005.1 Rhodococcus sp. CX | reverse complement strand
GCATGGCGCCGGCCGACCACGGTGCCGACGGCGCGCTCGTCGAACCGCGCGCGTTGCGGCCCGAGGTGCCCTTCGAGATCTCCGCGGTCGCGGTGCGGGCGCTGCAGAACGACGGCGGGATCCGGACCGCGGCGACCGTGCAGCACATCCTCGACCAGGCTTCGGTCGTCGACCAGAAGACGGACATGATCCCGGCGTTGCGACTGGGGCAGCGGGCGGCCGCCGAGGCACACGCACTCTCCGATCCGGAAGCGCTCGCCGAGAAGAAGAAGCGCTCCGAGCGGATGCTCATGGCGCTCGTCGGACTGGGCATCACGACCGTGGTGCTGCTCGCGCTGATCGGCTGGTGGATCGCGAATCTGCTGGCCGGCGGCAGCTCCGACGAACCGCTCACGAGTCAGGAGTTCGGGCTCACTCCGACCGCGGAGACGCCCGCCCCCGAAGCGGCGGCACCGGCGGAGGAACCGGCCCCGGCCGGCCCGGTCTCAGCGACCTCGGTCGAGGTGTTCTCGCCGCAGGGCACTCCGGACTCGCCTGCGACGGCGTCCCTTGCCATCGACGGTGATCCCGGCACACAGTGGAGCACCGACGCGTACTTCGATCCGTTCCCGTCGCTCAAGAACGGCGTCGGCCTGATGTTCGGTCTCGCCGATCCGGTAGCGCTGCAATCGGTCTCGGTCACCACGGACGATCCTGGCACCGTCGTCGAAATTCGCAGTGCGCCTTCGGATCAGGCGTCGCTGGATCAGACGCAGGTGATCGGTTCGGCCACTCTGGGTTCCGGTACCACGGAAATCCCGATCAGCGCGGAGGGCAGGACGTCGAACGTGCTGCTGTGGATCACCGACCTCGCCACCAGCGGCGGCAGCAACAAGAGCACGATCGCCGAGGTCACCTTCACCGCAAGCGAATAACCGCTTCGCTCACCGCAGATTCCGCGGGCGGATCGGATACCATCCGCGCGTGCGAATTTTCGGGGGGATCGCAAAAATCGCCGTGTCCGATGCCGAGTTACTGGCAGCGCATGCGGCCGGGGACGACCAGGCGTTCGCAACACTGCTGCGCCGACACTACGACCATCTGTGGAAAGTCGCCCGGCGAACGAGTTATTCGCCGGAGGACGCGGCGGATGCACTGCAGGAGGCACTGTTGTCGGCGCACCGCACCGCCTCGTCGTTCCGGGCGGACGCGGCGGTCCGGAGCTGGCTGCACACGATCGTCGTGAATGCGTGTCTCGATCGCATCCGCCGGAACCGGGCCCGGCCCACGGTTCCTCTCTATCTCGAGGACGGGGACGAACCGAGAACCGAACGCAACCACATTGCCGAGGTCGAGACCGCACTCGATGTGGAGGCCGCTCTCGAGGCTCTTCCCGACGATCAGCGGGTCGCGGTGGTCACGGTCGACATCGAGGGGTACTCGATTCGGGAGGCGGCCCGGCGCCTCGGTGTCCCGGAGGGCACCGTGAAGAGCCGCTGCGCACGCGGACGCTACAAATTGGCAGTGCTTCTGGGCGATCTGCGGGACCCGGGGAACCGAACCTGAGTCCGGACCGTCTAATTGTCTCGAGAGGGCACCGAGCCGCCGAGGAGGACTTCGCATGAACGAGGACGAACTGCTGCGTCCGCCGTACCCTGCGGACCTGCTCGCCGACCTTCACGCAGGCGCGCTCGACGAGGAGGTTGCCGAGCGTCTGTGGCCGCTGGTGCGCGAGGACTCCGACGCCATGGCCGTTCTCGACGCCCTCGACGCCGTGCAGGAGCGCCTGCGCGGGCTCGCGGATCCGGACGCGCCCGGCGAGCCGATGCCGGCCGAGGTGGCGATGCGGCTGGACGACGCGGTCCTCGGCGCCGTCCGGGCCCACCGGCGTCGTCGTCGCATGTTCGCGGGTGCGGTGGTCGGTGCTGCCGCGGCCGTCGTCGCGGTGGTCGCGGTCGTGGTCGTCGGGGGAGTGGGTTTCCCGGGCCCGGATTCCTCGACCGAGGGACCGGTCACGCCGATCGCCGAGGGCCCGGACGACGCCGCGGCACTCGAACCGGACACCCT
>NZ_JADZGH010000249.1:0-6640 GCF_015865005.1 Rhodococcus sp. CX | reverse complement strand
TCGAGTACGGCGACCGGGACGCGGTCGTGCTGCTGGTGCCGGGCGGGGTCCCGCCGCAGCTCACCGCCGTGGTCGTCGGAACAGGTTGCGATGCAACACATCCCGAAACGCTGTACGTGACCTCGATCGGGTGAGGTCGGGGGTCAGCGATCCGCCACGGGCAGCAGCAGTTCCAGGATCCGGGCCCGCAGCGCGGGCGTGTCGTCCTCCGCGGCGATGAGGCTGCTGAACAACGCGGAGCCCGCGGCCATCACGAGAACGGCGAGCGCATCGAGGGGGTCCCGGTCGGTACCGTCGGAGAACAACGCGGTACTCGGGCCACTGAAGGTGCGCCACAACGTATTCCGCAGATCTTCGTGGTCGCGGAGTGCGGTGAGCAGTCCGGGGAGCGCGGCCCGCACGTCCGGGCGGGAGAACAGTTCGGCGCTGCCGGTGACCACCCATTCGATCCATCCGCGCCGATCGATGCCGTCGTACGGTTCGAGATCCGGCGCGGAACCGAGCAGTGCGTCGAGCACGAGATGTTCCTTGCTCGGCCAGCGGCGGGTCAGGGCGGCGCGGCCGACGCCGGCGCGGGCGGCGATGCCCCGCATGCTCAGACGTTCCCAGCCGACCTCGACCAGCATTTCTCGGGTCACGGCCAGGACTTCGGCGTCGATTCGGGGTTCGCGGGGGCGTCCGGGTGCGGCCAGCGACATACAGGTTGTATCTTTCCGTATGCGATGTGATCCAGACCATCGCGCAGGGCTATAGTTGAACGGCAATTACGATACCACTGGCATCGAAAGTAGGGCCATGTCTCCGTCGCGACCCCAAGTGTTCGAACCGGCTCGACTCGGACCACTCACGCTCCGTAACCGCATCGTCAAGGCGGCCACCTTCGAAGGGGTCATGCCGCTCGGCGCGATCACCGACGAACTCGTCGAATTCCACGCCGAGGTGGCTCGCGGGGGCACGGCGCTGACCACCGTCGCCTACTGCTCGGTCTCCCCGGGAGGTCGCGTCCATCGCGACACCGTCGTCCTCGACCGCGAGAGCATCCCCGGACTGCGCCGCCTCACCGACGCCGTGCACGCCGAAGGCGGCCTCGCCTCCGCCCAGGTCGGCCACGCGGGCCTCGTCGCCAACCAGATCTCCAACGGCACCAAATCGCTTGCCCCGTCCACCCGCATCAGCGCGCCCGGAATGGGCCTGGTCCGCGGGGCCTCCCTCGAACAGCTCGACCGTGTCGTCGAGGACTACGAGAACGCCGCCCGCAACGCCGTCGAGGCCGGCTTCGACGCCGTCGAGGTGCACCTCGGGCACAACTATCTGCTCAGCTCGTTCATGAGCCCCAACCTCAACAAGCGCACCGACCGTTACGGGGGATCCCTCGAGAAGCGCAGCGCGTACCCGCGCCGCGTGCTCGAAGCCGTGCGCAAGGCCGTCGGGGACAAGGTCGCGGTCATCGCGAAGTTCAACATGACCGACGGCGTCCCCCAGGGCCTGTGGCTCGACGAGTCGCTGCCCATCGCCAAGATGATCGAAGCCGACGGCCACATCGACGCGATGGAACTGACCGGCGGCAGCTCGCTGCTCAACGGCATGTACTTCTTCCGCGGCGAGGTCCCGCTGAAGGAGTTCGTGGCCTCGCAGCCGAAGATCGTGGGCTGGGGTCTCAAGTTCTACGGTCCCAAGATCTTCCCGACCTACCCCTTCGAGGAAGGCTTCTTCCTGAAGGAAGCGCGCCAGTTCCGCTCCGAACTGAAACTGCCGATCATCCTGCTCGGCGGCATCAACCGGCTCGACACCATCGAGAACGCCCTCGAGGAGGGATTCGACTTCGTCGCGATGGGCCGGGCACTGCTGCGCGACCCCGACGTCGTCAACAAGTTCCGGGACAAGAAGGCCGACGAAGGTCTGTGCATCCACTGCAACAAGTGCATGCCGACCATCTACTCCGGCACCCACTGCGTGATCCGCGAAGCGCTCCGCGAGGCACCCCAGACGGTCTGATCCGTTTCCGCGACACCGCTGCCACTGCCCGCCTGCGGACGGAGGCAGCGGTGTCACTGCACGGTGGCAGCGGTGTCACTGCACGGTGGGGGAGGGGAGTGGTTCCGCCCCGGCAGCGGACGACGAACGGGCCCGAACGGACAGAGTGTGGTGTGACGCACGGCGCGGGCGGAACAACACCCTTTACCCTGGTGTTGTTTCTTTCGTTGCTGCACACCGACGCGCATCGCACCACCAGTCACAGACGAACCGGAAGGCCCGAATGACCACTCCGCCCACGATTCACGACCTCATCATCGTCGGTTCGGGACCGGCCGGATATACGGCCGCGGTGTACGCAGCCCGCGCCGAACTCGCGCCCCTCGTCTTCGAAGGCACCCAGTTCGGTGGCTCCCTCATGACCACGACCGAGGTCGAGAACTTCCCCGGTTTCAAGGACGGCATCATGGGCCCCGAGCTCATGGAGCAGATGCGTGAGCAGGCGCTGCGCTTCGGCGCCGACATCCGCACCGAGGACGTCGACGAACTGGACGTCACGGGTCCGGTCAAGACGGTCGTCGCGAACGGTGAGACCTACCAGGCCCGCGCGATCATCCTGGCGATGGGCGCGGAGCCGCGCTACCTCGGCGTCCCGGGCGAGGAGCGGCTGCTCGGCCGCGGCGTCAGTGCGTGCGCAACCTGCGACGGCTTCTTCTTCCGCGACCAGGACATCGCCGTGGTCGGCGGCGGGGACTCCGCCATGGAGGAGGCCACCTTCCTCACCCGCTTCGCGCGCAGCGTCACGCTGATCCACCGCCGCGACGAGTTCCGCGCATCGAAGATCATGCTCGAGCGTGCCCGCGCCAACGAGAAGATCCGCTTCGTCACCAACGCGCAGGTCGTCGAGGTGCAGGGCGAGAACAGCGTCACCAACCTCGTCCTCGAGGACACCGTGACCGGCGAGCGCAGCGACCTGGCCGTCACGGGCCTGTTCGTCGCGGTCGGACACGACCCGCGCAGCTCCCTCGTCGCCGGTCAGGTCGACCGCGACGCCGCCGGCTACGTGCTCGTGCAGTCGCCGACCACGGCCACGTCCGTCCCGGGCGTGTTCGCCGCCGGCGACCTCGTCGACCGCACCTACCGGCAGGCCATCACCGCGGCCGGCACCGGCTGCTCCGCGTCCATCGACGCCGAGCGCTGGCTCGCCGAGCATGCGGCCGCCGACCTGTCCACAGCCTCGGCAGAGGCCTGATCGACAGCCTCGGCAGAGGCCTGATCGACAGCCTCGGCAGAGGCCTGACACCCCCGCTTCGCCCATCCGAATTTCTAGGAGACATCGTGGCCAACACCATCACCATCACCGATTCCTCGTTCGTCGAGGACGTTCTGCAGTCCGAGAAGCCGGTCCTCGTCGATTTCTGGGCCACCTGGTGCGGCCCGTGCAAGATGGTCGCCCCGGTCCTCGAGGAGATCGCCGGTGAGCACAGCGACAAGCTGACCGTCGCGAAGCTCGACATCGACGCGAACCCCACCTCGGCCCAGGACTACAAGGTGATGTCGATTCCCACGATGATCCTGTTCTCCGGTGGCAAGCCGGTGAAGACGATCGTCGGCGCCAAGGGCAAGGCGGCGCTTCTGCGCGACCTGGGTGACGTTCTGTAGTAGCGTCCCACCGATCGACGCCCGGCGAAGGACACAACACCTTCGCCACGGATGCGCCCGGATTTCTCCTGTTCCGGGCGCATCTGCGACAATCGAGCGATGCGGCCTGCCCTGCGGGCACCATCAGGTCAGCACGGAAAGGCCCGAGACATGCACCGACTGCGTCACGGCGACCACGGCCCCGCTGTCGCCGAGATCCGCAGCACTCTTGCCGGTTTGGGCTTCCTCCACGACGCCACCGCTTCGCGGGACTGGGTCGGCTCCGACGTCGTCTTCGACCGTGAACTCGACGGTGCCGTGCGCGCCTTCCAGCAGCAGCGGGGGCTGCTCGTCGACGGGATCGTCGGCCCCGCGACCTACCGGTCGCTGAAGGAGGCGTCGTACCGGCTCGGCGCCCGCACACTCATCTACCAACTGTCGGCTCCGCTGTACGGGGACGACGTTGCCGCGCTGCAGACCCGTCTGCAGGACCTCGGGTTCTACGTGGACCGGGTAGACGGCTACTTCGGGCCCCGCACCCACGAGGCGCTCAGCTCCTTCCAGCGGGAGATCGGCCTCGCCTCGGACGGCATCTGCGGCCCGGAGACACTGCGCGCGCTGGAACTGCTCGGCACCCGCGTCTCCGGTGGTTCACCGCACGCGATCAGCGAAGAGGAAATCGTCCGCCGCTCCGGCCCGCAACTCAGCGGCAAGCGGATCGTGATCGATCCCGGTCTCGGCGGCAAGGATCACGGCGTGATCGTGCGCAGCCGCCACGGTGTGATCTCCGAGGCGGACATCCTGTGGGACCTCGCCCGCCGGTTGGAAGGGCGGATGGCCGCCACCGGCATGGAGACGTTCCTGTCGCGGCCGTACCACGCGAACCCGACGGACATCGAACGCGCCGGCACCTCGAATGCGTTCGGCGCGGACCTGATGATCTCGCTGCGGTGCGATTCGAGCCCCAACCCGGCGGCGCGCGGCATCGCCAGCTTCCACTACGGCAACGCGCACGGCTCGGAGTCGATGATCGGTCAGGTCCTCACCGGCTACATCCAGCGTGAGATCGTCGCCCGCACCTCGCTGCAGGACTGCCGCAGCCACGGCCGCACGTGGGACCTGCTGCGACTGACCAACATGCCCACGGTGCAGATCGACCTCGGTTACCTCACCAACTCGCAGGACGCGGCGCTGCTTTCGGATCCCCGATCGCGCGACGTCATCGCCGAGGCGATCCTCATCGCCGTCAAGCGTCTGTATCTGCTCGGACAGGACGACCAGCCGACGGGCACCTACACGTTCGCCGAGTTGCTCGCCGAGGAACTGTCGATCACCGAGACCCGCTGAGCGCGGTCCGCCCGAATACGAAACACCCCGCCGGCCTCGGGCCGGCGGGGTGTTTGTTTCACGTGAAACAGTGCGTTCGCGTCAGCGCGCTCCGACCGGGGTGCGGGACCCGTCGAGTTCCGCGATGGTGATCGACGCGGCCTCGATCAGCCGGTCGAGCGCGGCCTCGACCTCTTCCTTCCACCCGTGATCCCGATTCAGTTCGAGGCGAAACCGGGGGAAGCGCGGGTGCGGGGCAACCACCTCGAAGCCCATGTCCTCCAGAAAATCGGCGGGGATCATGCACTCGAGGGGGGAGCAGTCGAGTGCCGCCGTTGCCGTCGGCACCCCGCTGTTCTGCTCGGCATCGTCGGTGGCCCGGATCCCGAACGCTTCCAGGGCGCGCACATTGCGCCGGACCAGATCGTCGACGACCGCGCGGATCAGTTGACTGCCCAGATCCAGGTCGTCGGCGTACGGCTCGATCCGCATGCTCGTCAGCAGGATCGCGTCGGCGCTGACCGGCGAGGTCGGGAACAGCTGCGCGCGCGGAACCATGTTGGGCGGAGCATAGAACGCGCAGCCGGCCGGTTTGTCGTCGACCGTCGCGAGCTGCGCGCACGAACCCCACTGCAGCATGACCATCGACAGCCACGCTTCCTTTTCGAACTCCGGATCGCAGAAATCGCGCGCACCGCGGACCGCCCCCGGATCCATCTCCCAGAACACACAGCGCCGCGCGTGCGCCGGCAACTGGTCGATTCCACTCAGCGTGAGTGATGTGACTCGAGTCGACACCGGTCTACTTCGCCTCCACGTCCGTATTCTCGACTGTCGTCCTGCATGGGCGGCCCGTCAAGAAGGATCGACCTGGGACTCCATCATCGTCACGATGCGCTGCAGATCGTCGACCGATCCGAACTCGACGACGATCTTGCCTTTGCGCTTGCCGAGGCTCACGGTGACGCGGGTGTCGAACGAGTTCGACAGCCGCTCCGCGACATCCTGCAGACCGGGCATCTGGATCGGCTTGCGACGCTGCGGCGCGGCGGTGGGACCGTCACCGCGGTTCGCGAGCATCACCGCCTCCTCGGTGGCACGCACCGACATGCCCTCCGCGACGATGCGGGCCGCCAGGGCCTCCTGAGCGTCGGCACCGGCCTCCAGAGACAACAGCGCCCGCGCGTGCCCGGCGGACAGGACTCCGGCGGCGACCCGGCGCTGCACCGCGACCGGAAGCTTGAGGAGACGGATCATGTTGGTCACGACGGGCCGCGACCGTCCGATACGCGACGCCAGTTCCTCGTGGGTCACCTCGAACTCTTCGAGCAGCTGCTGATACGCGGCGGCTTCCTCGAGCGGGTTGAGCTGGACGCGGTGGATGTTCTCGAGCAGCGCGTCGCGCAGCAGCGCGTCGTCGTCGGTGTCGCGGACGATGGCCGGGACCGTTTCCAGGCCGACCTCCTGGCAGGCCCGCCAGCGGCGCTCGCCCATGACGAGCTGGAAGCGGTCGCCCTCCGTGCGGCGGACCACGATGGGCTGCATGAGCCCGAATTCGCGGATCGAATGGACCAGCTCGGCGAGGGCCTCCTCGTCGAACACCTGACGCGGCTGCTTCGGGTTGGCCTCGATCCGGTCGATCGGCACCTCGACGTACACCGCTCCGGTGGGGGAGGGGAGGGGCTGCTCCGTCGAAGCA
>NZ_JADZGH010000248.1:0-1237 GCF_015865005.1 Rhodococcus sp. CX | reverse complement strand
GCTGTCCCCGCGACCGCGCCTGCTCTACGACTACGTCACCGAGATGTTCGCGCAGGTCACCAACCCGCCGCTGGATTCGATCCGCGAACGCATCGTCACCACCACCGCCGTCGCCGTCGGACCCGAGGACAACCTGCTCGCCTGCTCACCGGATTCGTGCCGCCGGTTGCTGCTGCCCGGCCCGGTGCTCACCGCCGACGACCTCGACACGGTCCGCACCCTCACCGCGGACGGACCGCACCCCGCGCTCGCGACACGGGTGCTGCCGACCCACTTCTCCGCCGACGGACCGTCGGGTGAGGCCCTCGCCGCCGGCCTCGCCGCCCTGTGCCGGGCCGCGGACACCGCCGTCGACTCCGGGTTCGGATTGCTCGTCGTCACCGACCGCGGCGCCGGACCGGACGCGGTTCCGATCCCGTCGCTGCTCGCGGTTTCCGCGGTGCACCACCACCTGATCCGGACCGGTCGCCGGACCCGCGTGGGCCTGCTCGTCGAAACCGGCGACGCCCGCGAGGTGCACCACGTCGCCGCCCTGCTCGGTTTCGGGGCCTCCGCGGTGTGCCCGTACCTGGCGTTCGACACCGTCCGGGCGCTCGCCGCCGCTGCCGGTGACGATCCGGACACCGCCGCCGCCAACTACCGGCACGCGCTGGTCGCGGGGGTGCTCGAGGTGATGTCGAAGATGGGTATCTCCGTGCTCGGCTCGTACGTCGGGGCGCAGACCTTCGAGGCGGTCGGGCTGGGCCGCGACGTGATCGACGTGTACCTGCCCGGCACGGCCTCGCGGATCGGTGGAGCCTCGCTGAGCGACCTCGCCGACGACGCACGCGCACGGCACTCCGCCGCCTACGACGAATCCGATTCGGGCACACAGGAACTCGACAGTGGTGGTGTCTACCGCTATCGCCGCGACGGGGAGCCGCACCTGTTCACACCCGAGACGGTGTTCCTGCTGCAGCACGCCACCCGCAGCGGCCGGGCCGACATCTTCGCCCGCTACAGCGACGAGGTCGACCGGCTCGCCGCGGCCGGGGGTGCCCTGCGCGGACTGCTGGGCTTCCGCGCCGGCGTGCATCCGCCGATCCCCGTCGAGCAGGTCGAACCCGTGGAACGGATCCTCACCCGATTCGCCACCGGCGCAATGAGCTACGGATCGATCTCCGCCGAGGCGCACACGGCCCTCGCGGTGGCGATGAACCGGATCGGGGGACGTTCGAACTCCGGGGAGGGCGGGGAG
>NZ_JADZGH010000247.1:0-3003 GCF_015865005.1 Rhodococcus sp. CX | reverse complement strand
CCCATGTACCCACTCGGTCGGCAGCATCGGAGGAAGTAGATAGGTTGAGCCTGTGAGCGAGAACGAAGCGACCACGACACCCCCGGAACAGAACCGCGACCATGTTCAAGCTCTCGGCCGGGGGCTCGAGGTGCTCAAACTGTTCGGGCGAGAACGCCGCCCCTTGTCGGTCACCGAAGTCGCGGGCCTTGCCGGCATAACCCGCACCGCGGCTCGCCGCTTCGTGCTGACGCTCGAGTACATGGGGTATCTGTCCTACGACGGCACCGCCTACGCCGCCCGCCCGGCGATACTCGAGATCGGTGACGCCTACGTCCTGAGCAGCGGACTTCCCGATATCGTCCGGCCCCACCTCGAACGCCTGGCCGCACAGACTCAGGAGACGGCCTCGCTCACCGTCCTGCACCACGACAAGATCTTCTACGTCGACCGGGTCCAGGCCAATCGGGTCCTCACGGTCGAGATAGTGGTCGGGACGAGCCTGCCGGCCTATGCCGTCGCCACCGGTCGCGTGCTCCTGGCCGACCGTACCGACGCCGAACTCGACGCCTATCTGGCGAGCGTGAACACCCACAGTTACACCGAGGCCACCACGATCGACACCGCCGAATTGCGCGAGAAGATCATCGCTGCGCGCAACGAGGGATGGTCGCTGGCAGACCAGGAACTCAGCGAGGGAGTTCGTTCGATCGCCGTGCCCGTTCGCGACGCGGACGGCCGCGCAGTCGCGGCCCTCAACGTCTCCGCCCAGTCCTCGCGGGTGTCGCTCGACCATATGAGGGGATCGATTCTCACCGTCCTTCGGAATGCGGCCGAGCAGATCCGTGAGGAGCTGGCGGCAATATGAGGCGGTGTAGGCAGTCGCAGTAGTTCTCTGGACGGCGCACTGCACGGCGCGCGACCGAAGTGTGGGGTGGCGGTCCCCGAGTCGGTCCGCGCCACGTTCCGTAGCTGCCCCATACGGCGATTGCGTCCGCATAGCGTGCAATAGATCCACAAACGGACGCACCCATTGTGTGAACGCGATCACCTTGATAGAACAGGTGTAGCGCTCGACCGGTCGAAGGGTGATTCGCCCCGAGCTTTTCTGCGGTGTGCCCACTCGTGAAGTTCACAGTCCCCTTCCACACCTCGACTGCGCCAACGCCTATTCAACTGACGGCAGCGATCCACTCCGACGAACCCCGGTTACATCAACACAACCCGACACCGGGCCATCGCGCCGAGACCAGACAGGAACCACCTCGTGCAGACGATTTCCACATCACCCGATCAACAGGCACGTAACCGATATCGGTGGGTAGTGCTCGTGCTCTGCTGGCTCGCCTTCACCATGACCTCCGTCGATCGCTCCACCTGGGGTCCGGCATCGGTCTTCGTCGGTGAGGATCTCGGCGTGCCACTGGCCAGCCTCGGCGTGTTCGCCACCGCCTACTACATCGGCTACGTCTGCTCCAACGCCCTCACCGGGGTGCTGTCCGACCGGTTCGGTGGCCGCGAGGTGGTAACCGTCTCACTCGCCGGCGCAGGCCTGTTCATGATGGTCTTCGGATCGACCACCTCCGCGATGATCGGCATCGGCGTGCAAGCGGTCGTCGGTTTCTTCGCCGGCGCGGATTACGCCGCAGGCATCAAACTCCTGGCAAGCTGGTTCCAGCCCAAGGAACTCGGCAAAGTCATGGGCCTGTTCACCTCCGCGACCTCGCTCGGCACCGTCATCGCCAACACCGTCGTCCCGTGGATGATCAACCACTACAGCTGGCATGCCTCCTACCACCTTTTCGGTGCCATCTCGATCGTCACGGCGATCGCCTGTTACGTGATCATCCGACCGGGACCGGTCACCAACAGCATCGCCACCGCAGGAAACGGCAAGCGCCCCTCCGCCTGGAAGACCCTGACCACCAACCGTGACCTCATGCTGCTCTCCCTCGCAGGGTTCGGCGGGTTCTGGGGCACATACGGATTCGTCACCTGGTCCAACGCCCTGCTCATCAAGGGACATGGCGTCTCCGGCACCACCGCCGGGCTCATCGTGGCGATCTTCGCGGGCGTGGCGGTCGTCAGTAAACCCCTTACCGGAATGCTCGGCGATCGGATAGGCAGCGCCCGAAAGCCCGCGATCGTCATTCTCGCGCTGTTCGCCGTCATCCTGATCTTCTTCGGCACGCTCGACAACGTCCCTGCACTCCTCATCGCGGCCCCCCTCCTCGGTCTGGTCGGCTACGGATACCTGCCCCTGATCGTTGCGATGATTCCCCGCCTGGTTTCGAGCGAGGTCACCGGTACCGCTGCCGGCGCATCCAACGCCTTCTGGCAGATCGCCAGCACCCTTGTCCCTCTCGCGATCGGCGCGGTCTTCTCGGCCACCGGCTCGTTCCTGGCCGCCTTCGCGGCCCTGGCCGTCGGACCGATGATCGGCGCAGTCATCCTGTACTTCGTCGACGAGAACGGCGGAAAGAGCAGCGTCGCCGCCCCGGAACGGTAACTCCCGACACCACCACACCCTGATACCCCAACCGACGACACGACGGTCTCCTGAGGGAGACCGTCGTGTCGTCGGCCGTACAGGTTGCTCCGGCGCGGTGATCGTCTGCTCATCAGATCTCCTGAGCCAGGACGTTCTCGAACTTCCTGCCTGAACGTTCCGTCCGCGCGGATTACCGCACGTTCTCGTGACACAGCGCGAATGCGAACCGAGCGCACCCGAACAACAGACCCGGACCTTTCGGTCCCGCCCGGACCGAAGCGACATCCCGAGCATCGACGGCCTACGCCACCGTTCACCCGCACGTTCGCGGGCTTCGCCGAGATCATGGTCGAGCGGCGCGGTACGGGCGAGCCAATCTCGACCTGCTCCGAAATCGTGTCATCCACCTCGAACAGTGAAGCGTGGCAGTAGCTTCGCTGAGTAGGCCCGGGGCGCGGTGACGGGATTGCTCCCGCCCCGTTTCCCGGACCTCTCGCCGAACCCGCCGTGCGCCTCTCGACGCAACGGGCTCT
>NZ_JADZGH010000006.1:0-2402 GCF_015865005.1 Rhodococcus sp. CX | reverse complement strand
GGCGCAGGTGGGGGCGGCAGGTCAGGCAGGGGATCGGGTTGCCGTCGTCGGTTTCGCCGAGCCATCCGCGTTGGCACCTGGGGTCGTGGGTGTTGTCGGGGCGGCCCGTGTCGTCGACGGGCTCGCCTGTGCGGTCGTGGATCATTGGGCCTCCTGTGTGGTCTGTGAGTCGTCGACGAACTGATGTCGGCGCCGGCCGACCTTGGGGCGGGCATTGCGGGCCCTGACGATGTCCCAGCGGATCGTGCTGTAGTGGCCGCCCTCCTCAATGCGCTTTTCGGCCTGGGCGCGTTCGGCGCCTCGGAATCCATCGGGGAGTTCGTTCTCGATCCATGCGAGCGGATCGACGGCTGGGTCAACCTCGGGAGCGCTGGGGGTGGGCGCAATGGGTTCCCAGATGGGCTCAGGGGCGGCCGCGGGGAAGCCATCGTCGAAGAGCTCGCCGAAGGCTGCATCGGCTTGCTCGGAGGCGATTTCAGGGGGGAGCGGGTCCTCGCGCACGCGCTCGCCCGCGCGCGCGTTACCTAACGCAACGACCCCCCTTGATTTGAATCCATTGATGGAATCCCCTGATAGTTCTTCCTGTTGGGGGGTCACTGAGTGTCCCCCTTCGGAGGGTGTCGATTGACCCCCTTCCGTTCCCGATTGACCCCCTTCGGTGTGTCGATTAACCCCCTTCTCCTCACCCCAAGGGGGTAACTCAGTGACCCCCTTGGGGATAGAGAGTGCATAGACGTTGGCCTTGCCTCTCCAGTACGCGTTACCGCCCGGATCGGTGAGTACCAACCACCCCTTCGCCACGAGACTGCGCAGCGCCTTCTTCGCCGTCCCCTCGGTTACGTGAGCGTCCACGGCGAGCCGGGTGAGTCCGGGGTGAGCGTTGGTGAGGTCGCCGCGCGCATACGTGCTCAGGTTCACCAAGACTCGGTATTCGGCATGCGTGAGTTCTGCACCCCGCAGCGCCTCGAGCCATGCGAACTTGTTCAGCGACCGACCGGACATGGCTCAGTGCTCACCAGCCTCGATCGGGACATCGGCGCGACGCCACAGACGAGCAGGACGGTCCCAGCCACCATCGGCAGCCCGGGCGGCGTACCCGCAGAACTCGATCAGCCCAGCGCGCGCCAGGTTGGTGACCGCTGCACCCGCGCGGCCGGGGTGGTCGACGACGTAGCCGGGCAGGTGCTCGACGAGCTGCGCTCCTGTGAACTGCGCCCCTACTGGGATGGTCGACAGCCATTGCCGCGCAAGCGTCATAAGATCGGGATGTGCGTTCGCGAGCGCCTTGTCGACGCCCGCAGCTCCGCCACTGCGCACACGGCGCGACGACGGAATCTCGTTGGTGGTGGTCAACTTTCCTCCTGGGGTCGCGCGGCCAGCTCGC
This sequence comes from Rhodococcus sp. CX, assembly GCF_015865005.1. Taxonomy (NCBI): domain Bacteria; kingdom Bacillati; phylum Actinomycetota; class Actinomycetes; order Mycobacteriales; family Nocardiaceae; genus Rhodococcus; species Rhodococcus sp. CX. Next base: position 1,018 of record NZ_JADZGH010000006.1, on the reverse strand, counting down.
GGAGGGCATCGCGGAGCTGGTCGGCGAGCGCGAATGCGTCGTCACGCTCGAGGTGGATGGATCCGAGCGAGCCGAGATCGATAACGACACCGTCGATCGCGTGGCCAGCGCGGGCCTTGATCTCGACGGCGGATGCGAGGTGCAGAGAAGTAGCCATGGTCAGACCTCCCAGGCCTTCTCAGTGGGCACCAGATCGATCGGGCGATCGATGGTCGCCCAGTGGTTCATTTCATTGCGCATGCTCGTGGTCTCGAAGGCTCGGATGGCTTCCGCCTCATCAGAGCCCTCTTCGCACCGCAGCATCAGCTCGGAGTACCACCAGCTCTTGTGCCTTCCTGTCTTGCGGGACCATCCGGTCGATTCGGACGGCGGATTCAGGAAGGATTCCTCCGCGGCGGCGAGCAGGTTTCGGATCTCCTTGCCCGAAAGCCCAGCGCAGGGGATTACGTAGATGCGGCCGTCGTCGAGGGCGTTCACGGTGCCGACGTGCTTCCACAGGTGCCCGTCATGGAATTCATACGTGGGGGTGCCTTCTGCTGGCAGGAGGTGAACGCCGATGATCTCGAGGTCGTCCTGGGTCCTCTGTCCGACGATGAAGGTGTAGAGCGAGGTATGGTTCAACGCGAATCTCCTATTTGCAGTGGGCTGGTTCTCCCGAATGCCGGCGGTCGCACCCGTCGGCATTCGTATTTCTGACTGATCGCTCTTCGGTCATGCGGTCGCCTCGGCGTCGTCCTCGATGCCGAGGGCCTTGAGCAGGCCAGCCACCGGCACGCGGTACTGACGTCCCACCCGCAGCACCGGGAAAGGGAGCTCATTCGTGCGCGCCTTCTGGTATCCGTACGTGGTTCCGATATCCGCCGCCTTGAGGGCGGTCCGAAGGTCCGTCACTGCGCCCAGGGCCTTGATCTCCGCAGGTGCCAGGCTCATCGCCTCTCCTTTGTCATTATGAGTCGGACTGTCTGATTCACGATGACCACTGAACACCGCCGGTGACCGCTTGTCAACACGTGGTTTG
>NZ_JADZGH010000246.1:0-1348 GCF_015865005.1 Rhodococcus sp. CX | reverse complement strand
CGTCGGGTGGTTTGGAGTATGTGGGTCGGTCGGATTTTCAGGTGAAGATCCGCGGTCAGCGCATCGAGGTCGGTGAGATCGAAGCCGCGCTCACCGCGATCGACGTCGTCGGTTCCGCGACCGTCATCGCCCACGGCGCCGGCGTGGAGACCCGTCTGGTCGCCTACGTCACGCCCGAAAACGGTTGCGCGGTGGACGAACTCGATCCTACTGCCCTGCGGGCCCGGCTCGTCGACACGCTGCCGGCCCACCTCGTGCCGTCGGCGCTGGTGGTGCTGCCGGAGCTGCCTATCACCGCGAACGGCAAGCTCGACCGCGCCGCGCTGCCCGTGCCCGAGGCCGCGGACCACGCCGGCCGCGAGCCGCAGACGCCAGCGGAGCTGTCGGTCGCGCGTGCCTTCCGGTCCGCGTTGGATCTCGACGACACCGTGACCGTCGGCGTCGACAGTGACTTCTTCGCGCTCGGTGGGCATTCCCTGTCCGCGACAAGGGTTCTCACGCGCCTCAACGCCGAGCACGAAGTGTCCCTGTCCCTGCGTTCGATCTTCGAGACCCCGACCGTCGGCACGCTCGCCGCAGCCCTCGACGGTGCCTGTCGCGTCGCGCATCGTCCTCGCGTCGGGGACGCGGTGCGTCCGGATCCGCTGCCCGCGTCCTACGGCCAGCAGTCGCTGTGGATGATCGAGCAGCTCACCGGGGTGGACGCGCAGTACAACGTGCCGACCGTCCTGCGTCTGCGCGGACAGGTCGACGCCGACGCGCTCGCCGCGGCCGTCGCCGATCTCGTTCGACGGCACGAGGCGTTGCGCACCCTGCTGATTCCGGCCGACACCGTCACCGAATCCGATGCGGCCGTGTATCAGCGGATCGTCGAACCGGCAGCTGTCGCAGGGCAACTCGACGTCACCGTCGCGGAGTGCACCGATCCGGTGCAGGCCCGGGGCCGCGTCGACGAGTTCGGCCGCCGGCCGTTCCGACTCGACACCGACCTGCCGCTGCGTGCACTGATTCTGCGCACCGCGGCCGACGAGTGCGTGCTCGTGCTCTCCGTGCACCACGCGGCGATCGACGACTGGTCGTTCCCGACCGTGATGTCCGACCTGTCCGCCGCGTACCGGGCCCGCCGCGCCGGCCACACACCCGAATGGGACGTGCCGGCAGTGCAGTACGCCGACTACGCGGTGTGGCAGCGCGAGCTCCTCGGGTCGGCCGACGACCCGGACTCGGTGCGTGCCGAGCAGAGCGCCTACTGGGCGCGGGTCCTCGACGAGGCACCGGTCTCGTCGTCGATCGCGTTGGATCGGCCGCGCCCGACGGCACCGAGCTTCCACGGTGCGCAGGTCCGCGG
>NZ_JADZGH010000245.1:6710-14855 GCF_015865005.1 Rhodococcus sp. CX | reverse complement strand
GAGATGTGTATAAGAGACAGGATCCTGGCCGGGGGTCGCGACGGCCGCGAACACGAACATCGCCATGATCAGGCCGCGGCGCCAGGCCTTGAGCTTGGCGTAGGACAGCACCCCGACGGCGTTGAGCGCGACGATCACCAGCGGGATCTCGAAGGACACCCCGAAGATGACCAGCAGGTTGATCATGAACCCGAAGTATTCGGATCCGGACAGGGCGGTGACCTGCACCTCGTTGCCGACGGTCAGCAGGAACGACAGGGCGTGGGTGACGACCAGGTACGCCAGCACCGCGCCGGTGACGAACAGCACGGCGCCGGAGACGACGAACCCGATGGCGTAGCGGCGTTCCTTCGCGTACAGGCCGGGGGTGATGAACGCCCACAGCTGGTACAGCCACACCGGGCAGGCCATCACCACGCCGGCGGTTGCGGCGACCTTCAGGCGCAGCATGAACTGTTCGAACGGGCCGGTGGCGAGCAGGTGGCAGCCGCCGTCGGCGCTGATGTCGGCGCGGGAGGACGCCGGCAGCGAACAGTAGGGGTCGAGCAGGATCGAGCCGAGGCTGGGCAGGCCGAACAGGTTGCGGCTGTACCAGACGAACCCGATGACGGTGGTGACGAGCACCGCGGCGAGCGCGATCAGCAGACGGGTGCGCAGTTCGTACAGATGTTCGACCAGCGACATGGTGCCGTCGGGGTTGGTCTTGCGCCGGCTTCGGCGCGGATCGAACGGGATGCGCACGTGCGGTTCTCAGCTCCTGTCGAAGCCCCCGGGATCAGCGGAGGACCGGGGCACCCGTCGCGGATGCCCCGGTGGTTTGGTCGGTGGTCAGGCCGACCGCGGTTCGGTGTGCTTGGCCTGTGTGACGGTCGGGTCGACGCTCTCACCGGCGGGCAGCGGGTTCGGAGCCGGCTGCGGCGCCGCCGGGGCGTCGTCGTTCTGCATCTCCTTGATCTCGCTCTTGAAGATGCGCAGCGACCGTCCCAGACCGCGGGCGGCGTCGGGCAGCTTCTTCGAACCGAACAGGATCACGACGACGATCGCGACGATGGCCCAATGCCAAACGCTCAATCCACCCATTGTTTCAACCTCCACTGATGGTGTGCTGCCGATGCTACCGGACCCGAACATGCCCGATCCCCGCCCACAGCCGTTTGACCGGGAGTTCGCGCAGGGTTCACAACTCCGTTACACGCCCCGCCGCCGGTTCGTCGAGCGGCAGTGTGTCGTACGCCTCCAGCGCGGCCGCGGCGCGGGCCCGCACCGCGGCCACCAGCTCAGGCGGCCCCAGCACCGTCACGCCACCGCCGAGCCCGACCGCCAGCCGTGTCATCCACTCCGGCGACGCGTACCGCAGCACCGCGGTGCACAACCCGTCCGGCTGCAACTGCACCTCGGTGAGCGGGTAGTAGTCGATCAGCCAGCTGTAGCCGGGATCGATCCGCAACCGCGCGGCCGGCAGCGTCGGATCCCCGGCGAACAACTCGAAGCTGTCCTCCTCGTCGACCGCGGCCGGCGGCCGGGCCGGTTCCGGCAGTTCCTCGGCCGCATCGATCCGGTCGAACCGGAACAACCGCACCCCCTCCGCGGTGCGGCACCACGCCTGCAGATAGGTGTGCTCGTCGATGAGCACCACCCGGATCGGGTCCACGTCCCGCTCCGAGACGGTGTCCCGGGACGCCGAATAGTAGGTCAGGTGCAGGGCCCGGCCGCGGTGCACCGCGGCCCGCACGGTCGCCGCGACCGGATCGTCGGACACCGGCACCGGGGTGTCGCGGTCGGCGGCGGCGCTGCCGGCGGCCGCCTCGATCTTCGCGATGGCGCCCTGCGCCGCCGACGGATCGACCACCCCGGGCATCTCCAGCAGCGACCGCAACGCCACCAGCAGCGCCGTCGCCTCCGTGGAGGTCAGCCGCAGCGGCCGGTCGATGCCGGCGGTGAAGGTGACCACGATGCTGTCCTCCGACAGCGACAGGTCGATCAGGTCCCCGGGCCCGTAGCCGGGCAGACCGCACACCCACAGCTGGTTCAGATCGTCCATGATCTGTTTCGGCGTGACCCCCAGGTCGCGGGCCGCCTCGGCCGCGCTGATCCCCGGGTTCGCCGTGAAATACGGCACCAGATTGAGCAGCCGCGTCAGCCGCTCCGACAATCGTGTGCTCACCGTTCCCCCTCCACGGCCGTGCCGGCGACCACCCGGGTCAGGATGGCCCGCACCTGCTCCCGCAGCTCGCTCGGCGCCAGGACCAGGGCATCGGCGCCCTGCCCGGCGATCACCCGCGCGATCCAGCTCCACGACCGCACCGGCACCTCGAGCACCGTGCCGTCGCGGTCCCCGATCCGGCGGCGTTCGGTCTCGGTGCCGAGCCGGCGCAGCTCGGCGGCCCGCCCGTCCGGCACCCACACCCGGGCGGCGCCGGTGACATCGCCGGTGCTGGTGGCCTCGAGCACCCTCGCCCGCAGATCCACCTCCTCCGGGATGGTGACGGCACCGGCGGGACCGACCGCGGTGACCTCGTCGCCGATGCGGGAGAGCCGGAAGGTGCGGGTGGCGTCGCGGTCGCGGTCGTGCCCGACCAGATACCAGCGGCCGTGCACGGTGACGATGCCCCACGGTTCGACGGTGCGCCGCGTCCACGGGTCCGCGGGGGACGCGCGATGGTCGAACTGCACGGCGCGGCGCGCGTCGATCGCGGCGAGCAGCGCGTGCAGCGCCGGTTCGGAGCCGCGGGCCCGCGCCGGCAGCGAGGTCACGGTGCCGGTCGGATCGGCGTCGACCTGCACCCCGGCCGCCCGCAGCTTCAGCAACGCGCTCTGCGCCGCCGACGTCAGCTCCGGCGACGACCACAGCGCCGCCGCGACCGCGACCGCCGCGGTTTCCGCGCTGGTCAGCTCGATGTCGGGCAGCTCGTAGGCGTCCCGGTTGATGCGATAGCCCTCGACGGTGGAGTACCGCGACGGCATACCCGTCTCCAGCGGGATGCCCAGGTCGCGCAGTTCGTTCTTGTCGCGCTCGAACATGCGGCTGAACGCCTCGTCGCTCGCCGAGTCCGCGTAGCCGGCGACGGACGCCCGGATCTTCTCCGCCGTCAGGAACTGGCGTGTGGACAGCAACGCGATGACCAGGTTGACCAGCCGTTCGACTTTCGAGATCGCCACGCCCGCAAGCCTAGTGTCCCGCCCGCGGCCGTCCGCAGGCGTGGTCGCGCGACACGCCTGCCGGCGATGATCTCCGTGACGGGATGTTCTACATCGAGGCGATCAGCCGCTCCACGCGTTCGTCGACGGACCGGAACGGGTCCTTGCACAGCACGGTGCGCTGCGCCTGGTCGTTGAGCTTGAGGTGCACCCAGTCGACGGTGAAGTCCCGGCCCGCGGCCTGCGCCGCCGCGATGAAGTCGCCGCGCAGCTTCGCGCGGGTGGTTTGCGGCGGGGTGTTCACGGCCGCGTCGACGGCCTCGTCGTCGGTGGCGCGCGCGGCGAGCCCCTTGCGCTGCAGCAGATCGAACACGCCGCGGCCACGTTTGATGTCGTGGTACGCCAGGTCGAGCTGCGCGATCTTCGGGTCCGACAGTTCCATGCCGTAGCGGTCCTGGTAGCGCTGGAACAGCTTGCGCTTGATCACCCAGTCGACCTCGGTGTCGACCTTCGCGAAGTCCTGCGACTCGACCGCATCGAGCACCCGGCCCCACAGGTCGACGACCTGCGCCACGTGCGGGTCCGGTTCCCGGCTGCGCAGATAGTCCACCGCCCGCGCGTGGTATTCGCGCTGGATGTCCAGGGCGCTGGCCTGCCGACCCCCGGCCAGCCGCACCGGGCGCCGCCCGGTCAGGTCGTGGCTGACCTCCCGGATCGCGCGGATCGGGTTGTCCAGCGCGAAGTCCCGGAACGCGACCCCGGCCTCGATCATCTCGAGCACCAGCGACGCCGACCCCACCTTGAGCATGGTGGTGGTCTCGGACATGTTCGAGTCACCGACGATCACGTGCAGCCGCCGGTACTTCTCGGCGTCGGCGTGCGGTTCGTCGCGGGTGTTGATGATGGGCCGGGACCGGGTGGTCGCCGAGGAGACGCCCTCCCAGATGTGCTCGGCGCGCTGCGACAGGCAGAACGTCGCCGCCTTCGGGGTCTGCAGCACCTTCCCGGCGCCGCAGATCAGCTGCCGGGTCACCAGGAACGGCAGCAGCACGTCGGAGATGCGGGAGAACTCCCCCACCCGCGCCACCAGATAGTTCTCGTGGCAGCCGTACGAGTTGCCGGCCGAGTCGGTGTTGTTCTTGAACAGGTAGATGTCGCCGCCGATGCCCTCCTCGGCGAGCCGCTGCTCGGCGTCGACGAGCAGATCCTCGAGGACCCGCTCCCCGGCGTGGTCGTGCTCGACGAGCTGCAACAGGTCGTCGCACTCGGCGGTCGCGTACTCCGGGTGCGACCCCACGTCCAGATACAACCGCGCCCCGTTGCGCAGGAACACATTGGAGCTGCGGCCCCACGACACCACCCGGCGGAACAGGTAGCGCGCCACCTCGTCGGGGCTCAGTCGGCGATGCCCGTGGAAGGTACACGTGACGCCGAACTCCGTCTCGATACCCATGATTCGTCGCTGCACACTTCGACAGTACCGCTCCGAACAACCGACCATCGGCTGCAACGGCATCTACGGTCAACCTGTGATGTTCGATGCCGCCCGGTACAGCCGCGCAGACCGTGTCCTGTTCGAACGCAGCGGCGCGCTGCGCCCGTCCCCCGCGGACCCGACGCTGCGGATTCTCAGCCGCCTCGCCGACCACAGCGTGCTGTGGATGGGGTGCGCCGCGGTGGGCATCGCGGTCGGCGGCACCCCTCGCCGCGCCGTGGTCCGCGGGCTGCTGTCGGTGGCCGGCGCCAGCGCCCTCGCCAACGGGGTCCTCAAGCCGCTGCTGCCGCGCCGCCGCCCCCCGGCCCGCGTCGAACCGCACTTCCGGCGCCGCAACGTGCCCATGCCCACCTCGTCGTCGTTCCCGTCCGGGCACGCCGCCTCGGCCGCCGCGTTCGTCACCGGGGTGGCGCTCGAATCCCCCGCCACCGCCGCGGTGGTGGCGCCGCTGGCCGCCGCGGTCGCCTACTCGCGGGTGCACACCGGGGTGCACTGGCCCACCGACGTGCTCGTCGGCGCCGCCGCCGGCGCCGCGGTCGCGCTCGGCACCCGCCGCTGGTGGGCGGTGCGCGTCGACGAACCCGCGGTCGCCGGGACCGCGGTGGAGGCCCCGGCGCTGCCCACCGGGCGCGGGCTGCTGGTCGTCGTCAATCCCGGCTCCGGGACCGACGAGAGCGACCACGAGGACCTGCGGGCGGCGCTGCCGGAGGCCCGCATCGTCACGCTGCCCACCGGCGACGACCTCGCCGCCGAACTGGACCGGCTGATCACCGAGCACCACCCGGTGGCGCTCGGCGTCGACGGCGGCGACGGCACCGTCGTCGCGGTCGCAGCGGCCGCGGTCGCCGCGGGTCTGCCGCTGGCGGTGTTCCCCGGCGGCACCCTCAACCACTTCGCGCGCGACGCCGGCGCCGCCGAACCGGGCGACACCATCCGCGCCGTCGCCGGCGGACACGCCGTCCGCATCGACCTCGGGCGGGTCACCGTCCCCGACACCCCCGGCAACGGCACCGGCACCGGCGACGGCGGCACCGAGTACACCTTCGTCAACACCGCCAGTCTCGGCGGCTACCCCGATTCGGTGCGGCTGCGGGAACGCTGGGAACCGCGCATCGGCAAGTGGCCGGCCGCGGCGGCGGCGATGACGCGGGTGCTGGCGACCGCGTCACCGCTGACGGTGCGGATCGACGGCACCGAGATGGCGCTGTGGCTGCTGTTCGTCGGCAACGGCCGGTACACCCCGACCGATCGGGTCCCGATGTCCCGGCCGGCGCTGACCGGCGGCACCCTCGATCTGCGGTACCTGCGGGCGGACCGGCGCTGGTCCCGGCTGCGGCTGCTCACCGCGGTGGCCACCGGCAGCCTGGACCGGTCCCCCACCTACACGCAGCGGAACGTGGCCGCGGTGTCGGTGCGCATCGAGGGACCGCCGGTGGCGCTGGCCACCGACGGCGAGGTCGTCACCGACGGCACCGTCTTCGAATTCCGCAGTGCCCCCGCGGCGTTGACGCTCTACCGGCTGCCCGACCCGTCCTGACCGGACGTGTCGGTGTCAGTGTCAGTGTCGGAGGCCGGCTTCTCCGCCGTCTCCGGGCTGTCCGCCGCGGCGGCGCCGTCGCCGGTGGTCGGCAGCATCGCCTCCAACGCGGCGCCGGTGATCCGCCGGAACGCGCGGCGCGGCCGGGGCTTCTCGAGCACCGCGACCTCGAGTTCCCCGATGCCCAGGGTCCGCGGCGTCGCCTCCGAGCCGGTGCCGCGCTGCAGCGCCGTCACCGCCACCGCGACCGCGGCATCGAGCTCGAGACCGGGCCGATAGGCCTCGCGCAGCGCGGTCGCGATCGGCTCGGTGGTGCCGCCCATCACCACGAACTGCGGTTCGTCGACGATCGACCCGTCGTAGGTGATCCGGTACAGCTGCGGCGCGTCCTCGGTGTCGGACCGGCCCACCTCGGCCACGCAGATCTCCACCTCGTACGGCTTGGGCTGGTCGGTGAAGATCGACCCGAGGGTGGAGGCGAACGCGTTCGCCAGCGACCGGCCGGTCACGTCCCGCCGGTCGTACGCGTAGCCGCGCATGTCCGCGTGCATGATCCCGGAGCGGCGCAGGCTCTCGAACTCGTTGTACTTGCCGACCGCCGCGAAACCCACCCGGTCGTACAGTTCGCTGATCTTGTGCAGCGCCTTCGACGGGTTCTCCGCGACGAACAGCACCCCGTCCGCGTAGATCAGCGCGATCACGCTGCGGCCGCGGCCGATGCCCTTGCGGGCCAGCTCCGAGCGATCGCGCATGATCTGCTCGGCGGACGCATAGTACGGCAGCGTCACTGCCCACCTCCTGCGGTGCGGTCGGCCACGATCGCGCGGGCCAGTTCGGACAACGTCGCCTCGGGCACCATCGTCGCCCCGGACGCGGTGATCATCGCGGCGGTCGGATAGATGCCGCGGGTGGTGTCGGGGCCGCCGGTGCCGCTGTCGTCGTCGGCCGCGTCGTACAGCGCCTCCACCGCGGTGCGCAGCGCGTACTGCTCGTCCGCGTCCGCCCGGAACAGCTTCTTCAGCGACGACTTGGCGAACAACGACCCGGACCCGACGGCGTGATAGCCGGCGCGTTCCTCGTACCGGCCGCCGACCACGTCGTACGAGACGATGCGGCCGGCGCGGCGCGAATCGATGGCGTCGAGATCGAACCCGACCAGCAGCGGCACCACGGCCAGACCCTGCATGGCCGCGCCGAGGTTGCCGCGCACCATCGAGGACAGCCGGTTGGCCTTGCCGTCGAACGTCAACGGCACACCCTCGATCTTCTCGTAGTGCTCGAGCTCGACCGCGAACAGCCGCACCATCTCCACGGCCAGGCCCGCGGTCCCGGCGATGCCGGCCGCGGAGTAGTCGTCGGTGATGTGCACCTTGTCCACGTCGCGGCTCGCGATGAGGCTGCCCATCGTGGCGCGCCGGTCCCCGGCGAGCAGCACCCCACCGTCGAAGGTCACCGCCACGATCGTCGTGCCGTGCGGGGCGATCTCGCCGAGCGACCCGAGCTGCCCGGCGAACCGGTTCTCCGGCAGCAACTCCGGGGCGTGCATCCGCAGATGCTCGGTGAACGACGACATCTCAGACGCGAGGTGCAGCCGGGGCTGCACCTCGCGATAGGGAAGGGACGAACGATCCGTTGTCACTGGCCGCCCTTCTGCACATAGGCCCGCACGAAGTCCTCGGCGTTCTCCTCGAGCACGTCGTCGATCTCGTCGAGAAGATCGTCGGTTTCCGACGCCAGCTTCTCGCGCCGTTCCTGACCGGCACCACCGTCGCCGACGACCTCGTCGTCGTCGCCACCACCGCCGCGTGTGGTCTGCTCCTGCGCCATAGCCGCGACCTCCTCGATCACTGTGGTGTCCGGCTCCGGTCGACGACCGGACGGGCCACCATCCTGCTCAGAACTCCACCCTACCGAGCCGACCCGGTACCGAGTGCGACTTGTGGTGCGGCGCGCCCGTGTGTCGGCGCGCACGCAC
>NZ_JADZGH010000245.1:1650-6700 GCF_015865005.1 Rhodococcus sp. CX | reverse complement strand
CAGCTCGGCCGCCGACTCCACCGACTCGAGCAACGCCCCGACGTGCGCGCGGCTGCCGCGCAGCGGTTCGAGCGTCGGGATCCGCACCAGCGACTCTCCGCCGAGATCGAAGATCACCGAATCCCAGCTGGCCGCGGCGATGTCCGCGCCGAACCGGCGCAGGCACTCCCCGCGGAAGAACGCCCGGGTGTCCGCCGGCGGGGTGTGCACCGCGTCGAGCACCTGCTGCTCGGTGACCAGCCGCTGCATCGACCCGCGGGCCACCAGCCGGTTGTACAGGCCCTTGTCCAGGCGCACGTCGGAGTACTGCAGATCCACCATGTGCAGCCGCGGCGCGGACCACGCCAGCCCTTCCCGGTTGCGGAAACCCTCCAGCAGACGCAGCTTCGCCGGCCAGTCCAGCAGGTCCGCACATTCCATCGGGTCGCGTTCGAGCAGGTCGAGCACCATCGCCCACTTGTCGAGGATGTCGAGGACCCGCTTGTCCTCGGTGCCGTCGTGGAACTCGGCGGCCCGCTCGTGGTAGATCCGCTGCAACGCCAGCCCGGTCAGCTCCCGCCCGTCGACCAGCGCCACCGTCTTGCGCAGCGTCGGGTCGTGGCTGATGTGGTGCACCGCGGTCACCGGCCGCGCCAGCTGCAGATCGGACAGGTCGACACCGGCCTCGATCAGGTCCAGCACCAGCGCGGTGCTGCCCACCTTCAGGTAGGTGGCCATCTCCGCCAGGTTCGCGTCGCCGATGATCACGTGCAACCGCCGGTACTTGTCGGCGTCGGCGTGCGGCTCGTCGCGGGTGTTGATGATGCCGCGCTTGAGGGTGGTCTCGAGCCCCACCTCGACCTCGATGTAGTCGGCGCGCTGCGAGAGCTGGAACCCGGCCTCGTCCCCGGACTGCCCGATCCCGACCCGGCCGGACCCGCAGATCACCTGCCGGGACGCGAAGAACGGGGTCAGGCCCGCCACCACCGCCGAGAACGGGGTGTCCCGCGACATCAGGTAGTTCTCGTGGGTGCCGTAGGAGGCGCCCTTGCCGTCGACGTTGTTCTTGTACAACTGCAGCCGCGGCGCCCCCGGCACGCTGGACGCGTGCCGCGCCGCGGCCTCCATCACGCGTTCGCCGGCCTTGTCCCAGATCACCGCGTCCAGCGGGTCCGCGACCTCCGGCGCCGAATACTCCGGATGCGCGTGGTCGACGTACAGCCGCGCCCCGTTGGTGAGGATCATGTTGGCGGCGCCGACCTCGTCGGCGTCGATGATCGGGGCCGGCCCGTTGAAGCGGCCCAGGTCGAAGCCGCGGGCGTCCCGCAGCGGCGATTCCACCTCGTAGTCCCACCGGGTGCGCTTGGCGCGCGGCACCCCCTCGGCCGCCGCGTAGGCCAGCACCGCCTGGGTGGAGGTCAGGATCGGGTTCGCCGTGGGTTCGTTGGGTGAGGAGATCCCGTACTCGACCTCGATACCGATGATCCGCTGCATGGCATCGAGACTAGGTGATCACCGCCGCGGCGGCGGTGCAGTCCAGGTAGTGGTGGGCCCCGATCGTGGTGAGCACCCACCGCACCGGCGGCGGCGCCCACGCCGCGTGCGGGTCGTGGCCCAGCCGCGGGTCGGTCACCGGCACGGCGCGGCCGCGGGTGATCACGGTGCAGCCGCCGGCGGCCCGCACGTTGCGCAGCCAGTCCACGTCGGTGCCGTAGGTCAGCGCGAACCGGTACCGGTCGCCGTCGACGAAGACGTTGACCGGGGTGCGGTAGAGCCGCCCGGAGCGGCGGCCGCGGTGCTCGACGACCGCCATGTACGGCAGGTGCGCCGCCAGTGGCCGCAGCAGACGATTGGTGACGACCCGGTTGAACCGGGCCAGGGTGGCGGGCAGCGGCATCGGGGCTCCCTCCGGGTGGGCCGGGCGCACCGCCTCGACGCTACGCCGACCGGCCGCCGTCCGGGCCCGGGTGGCAGCATGATCCCAATGGATGCGACACCCTGGTTCGAGCGCGGCTCCGACGAACTCGTCGCCGTGTACGACGACGCCGGCCGCTGCACCGGGCAGGCCCCGCGTTCGCAGGTGTATGCGCAGGGGCTGTGGCACGGCAGCGCCGGGGTGCTGCTGCGCTCCCCGGACCGCACCCGCGTCTACGTGCACCGCCGTTCCACCACCAAGACGGTGTTCGCGGCGCACCACGACTGTCTCGCCGGTGGGGTCATCGACGCCGGGGAAACCCCGATCGAGGCGGCCCGCCGGGAGTTGGCCGAGGAACTCGGCGTGACCGGAGTGGATTTGACGCCGCTGGCCGAGGCCTCGTGGGACGGCAGCTGGCGCGGCCATCCCCTGCGTTGTCACCTGTGGGCATTCGAAACCTGCTGGGGCGGGGAAGTGCGGCACCAGGACAGCGAGATCGCCGCGGGCTGGTGGTGGACCCTCGACGAGCTGCGCGCGCATGTGCGGGACCCGGCGTGGCCGTTCGTGCCGGACAGCCGGGTGCTGCTGGCGGACCTGCTGCAGCCGTGACGGGGTGGGCCGGGAGACACCCTCCCGGCCCACCCCGTCGGTTCACGCCGCTACAGGTACTGGCCGGTGTTCGACTCGGTGTCGATGGCCCGGCTGGTGCTGGCGTTCTTGCCGGTGACCAGGGTGCGGATGTAGACGATCCGCTCCCCCTTCTTCCCGGAGATCCGGGCCCAGTCGTCCGGGTTGGTGGTGTTGGGCAGGTCCTCGTTCTCGGCGAACTCGTCGACGATCGAATCGAGCAGATGCTGCACCCGCAGACCCGGGGCGCCGGTCTCGAGCACCGACTTGATCGCGTACTTCTTGCCGCGGTCGACGATGTTCTGGATCATCGCGCCGGAGTTGAAGTCCTTGAAGTACAGGACCTCCTTGTCGCCGTTGGCGTAGGTGACCTCCAGGAACCGGTTCTCCTCCGACTCGGCGTACATCCGGTCGACGACCCGCTCGATCATCGCCCGCACACACGCGCCGCGGTCGCCGCCGAACTCGGCGAGATCGTCGGCGTGCACCGGCAGCGCATCGGTCAGGTACTTCGAGAAGATGTCCAGCGCCGCTTCCGCATCCGGACGTTCGATCTTGATCTTCACGTCCAGGCGGCCGGGCCGCAGGATCGCCGGATCGATCATGTCCTCACGGTTGGAGGCGCCGATCACGATGACGTTCTCGAGACCCTCGACACCGTCGATCTCCGACAGCAGCTGCGGCACCACGGTGGTTTCCACGTCGGAGGACACGCCCGAGCCGCGGGTCCGGAAGATCGAGTCCATCTCGTCGAAGAACACGATCACCGGGGTGCCCTCGGACGCCTTCTCCCTGGCCCGCTGGAAGATCATCCGGATGTGCCGTTCGGTCTCGCCGACGAACTTGTTCAGCAGCTCCGGGCCCTTGATGTTGAGGAAGTACGACTTGGCTTCCTTCGAATCCTGCCCGCGGGCCTCGGCGATCTTCTTCGCCAGCGAATTGGCGACCGCCTTGGCGATCAGCGTCTTGCCGCAGCCGGGCGGCCCGTACAGCAGCACGCCCTTGGGGGGACGCAGCGCGTACTCGCGGAACAGGTCCTTGTGCAGGAACGGCAGCTCCACCGCGTCGCGGATCTGCTCGATCTGCCGGCCCAGGCCACCGATGTCGCCGTAGTCGACGTCCGGGACCTCCTCGAGGACGAGGTCCTCGACCTCCGCCTTCGGGATGCGTTCGAACGCGTACCCGGCCTTGCTGTCGACCAGCAGCGAATCGCCGGGGCGCAGCTTGAAGTTGTCGTCGGTGTCGGCGAGGTCCGCATTCCCCGGGTCCAGGGTGCGCGCGGCGGCCGCGGCGAGCGGCGCGGCCAGCCACACCACGCGTTCCTCGTCGGCGTGCCCGACGACCAGGGCGCGGGTGCCGTCGTCGAGCAGTTCCCGCAGCGCGGTGATCTCCCCGACGCGTTCGAAACCGCCGACCTCGACGACGGTGAGCGCCTCGTTCAGCCGCACCGACTGTCCGGGTTCGAAATCCGCGGTGTCGAGATTCGGCGACACCGCCACCCGCATCTTGCGGCCCGACGTGAACACGTCCACGGTCTGGTCCTCGAAGGTGCTCAGCAGCACCCCGTAGCCGCTCGGTGGCTGCCCGAGCCGGTCCACCTCCTCCCGGAGGGTGATCAGCTGCTGGCGGGCCTCCTTGAGCGTTTCCATCAACTTGCCGTTGCGGACCGTCAGGGAGTCGAGGCGTGCCTCGAGGTCGCGTACCTGGTCGGACGGCTCGGCGAGCCGGCGTCGCAACGCGGCGACCTCGGTTCGCAGTTCGTCGATCTCACGGGCGGCAACCGAATCCGGGTTCTCTGACATGTGCGACTCCCTCCACTGTGGGTGTTTCCACGCTACCGGCAGTCGGGCCGATGTGCGGGGGGACACGAAACAGCCGTGTTCCGAACATGTGTCGCCGCACTCACACCGCCGGGGCCGGAACCACCGCGGCCACGATGTTAGCCTTGCCTATCTTTTGGTTTCTGTTCCGACGGTTCACACGAAAGGTTGTCCTCCGTGACCATCCGCAAGCTCGCCGCCGTCGCGGCCACCGCCGCCGCCCTCACCGCCCTCACCGCGTGCAGCAGCGACGACGACCCCACCGAGACCGCCTCGGCCACCACGTCGGGCGCCGCCACCGGTGCCACCACGAGCGCCGCGGCCGCGGCCGCCGCGGTCACCGCCGAGGTCCTGCAGCAGCAGGTGAACACGTTCTTCGACCCGGCCGCCCCCGCCGACGCCAAGGCCGCCGTCGTCGAGAACGGTGCCGACCGCACCGCCGTGCTCGAGCAGTTCAACGGGGTGCTCGCGGGTTACCCACTCACCGGCACCGTCGGCGAGGTCGCCGCCGTGGACGAGGACACCGTCACCGCCACCACCGAGGTCGCCGGCCCGCACGGTGGCGCCCCCATGCCGTTGACCTTCGAAGAGGTCGACGGCCAGTGGGTCATCGCCGACGAGAGCGTCTGCTCGATCTTCGAGATGGGCCACCTGCCCTGCAGCTGACACCGGCACGCCGGGGCCCGGACGCACCGGGCCACGGCACCAC
>NZ_JADZGH010000245.1:0-1431 GCF_015865005.1 Rhodococcus sp. CX | reverse complement strand
GGCGCTGCGGCTTCGGGGTCTCCACCCCGTCCTGCAACCGGCGGGCACTGACCAGGAACGCGGTGTGCCCCTGCATCCGATGCTCCGGACGCACCGCCAACCCCACCACGTGCCAGCCCCGCACCATCGACTCCCACGACCGCGGCTCGGTCCAGCAGGTCTGCTCCCGCAGCGCCTCCACCACCCGCGACAGCTGCGTCGTCGTCGCCACGTAGACGATGAGCACCCCCCCGGGCACCAGCGCCTTCTTCACCGTCTCGAGCACATCCCACGGCGCCAGCATGTCCAGCACCACCCGATCGACCCGCCCGTGGGTCTCCACGTCGTAGTCCGCCAGATCCGCCAGCTGTGTCGTCCAGTTCTCCGGGCGCTCCCCGAAGAACGTGGTCACGTTCCGCTCGGCGTGCTCGAGATGGTCCTCGCGCACCTCGTACGAGATCACCCGGCCGGTCGACCCGACCGCCCGCAGCAGCGAACACGTCAATGCCCCGGACCCGGCGCCCGCCTCGAGCACCGTCGCCCCCGGGAAGATGTCGCCCTCCTGCACGATCTGCGCGGCGTCCTTCGGGTAGATCACCTGCGCCCCGCGCGGCATCGACATCACGTAGTCCACCAGCAGCGGCCGCAACGCCAGGTACGGGGTGCCGTTGGTGGAGGTCACCACCACGCCCTCGTCGGTGCCGATCAGATCGTTGTGCAGGATCCCGCCGCGGTGGGTGTGGAACTCCTTGCCCGGCTCGAGCACCACGGTGTACTTGCGGCCCTTGGCGTCGGTCAACTGCACGCGATCACCGACCTGGAACGGTCCGCTACGCCCGAGTCCGCCTGCTGCCATCGCCGTGTCCACCCTCGTCTGCTCGCCTGCCGGATCGGCCCGGGCACTGCGCCGGACCGTCCCACAGCCTGCCAGGTCACCCGAGCGTCGCTGCACACACCCCACCCACCGCCGCCTCGTTCCGGCACTCGGTGTCATCATCGTCGGACGGCGGTTCACCCCCAGCCGCCGCGAAGTCCCGAGGAGAGAACCGAAGTGAGCGACGCGGCCTACTACGTGCCGACGACCGGCCCGGCCGGCACCACCGACAGCGCAGTCCACATCGAGTGGTTCCGCCCCACCGACCGCACCGTCAGCACCTGGGGCACCACCCTGCAGCACGGGGCGCCCCCGTCGGCGCTGCTCGCCCGCGCCCTCGACCGGTGCGGCGCCCGCCCCGGCACCCGCCTGACCCGCATCACCGTCGACCTGCTCGGACCGGTCCCGCTCACCGACCT
The DNA here is from genome assembly GCF_015865005.1 of Rhodococcus sp. CX. NCBI lineage: Bacteria > Bacillati > Actinomycetota > Actinomycetes > Mycobacteriales > Nocardiaceae > Rhodococcus > Rhodococcus sp. CX. The sequence goes on along the minus strand of NZ_JADZGH010000245.1, from coordinate 159 downwards.
CGAGGTCCGCTCCTGGATCGAACGGCCCGGCCGCAAGATCGAACTCGTCGTCGCCGAACTGTGGGCCGCCGGCCCCGACGGCACCCACCGGGCGGTGGCGCGCGGCTCCGCGTGGCGCCTGGAAACCGTCGAACTACCCGAGGTCGCGAACGCCGCCGA
>NZ_JADZGH010000244.1:834-4394 GCF_015865005.1 Rhodococcus sp. CX | reverse complement strand
CCACGAGCACCGTGCCGTCGGCGCATTCGTCGTGACCCGCCGGCATCTGCGCCTCGACGGCAGGAGGCAGCCCGAACAGCAGCCCGAGCGCGATGGCGATCGACGTCGGCACGAACAGCCACGCCACCCCGGCGAGCACGATGCCGAGGAGCACCGATGCGAGCGCGACGCGGCGGGCACGCGGCAGCAGGAGGTGCGGCGGCAGCAGGTCGAGGGACACGGATTCGGGCGCAGGCCCGTCAGTCCCCGGCAACGACCTCACCCACGCGCGCGACTGCATCGGCGAGCGGCACGGTCTGCTGCTCGCCGGTACGCAGGTCCTTCACGACGATCTCGCCGGCCTCGAGTTCACGATCGCCGAGGACCAGGGCGACGACGGCCCCGGACTTGTCGGCGGCCTTCATCGCGCCCTTGAGTCCGCGTCCTCCGTAGGCGAGGTCGACGCGGATGCCCGCGCCGCGGAGCTTGTGGGCGAGCGGAACCAGTGCGGACTTGGCGGCGTCGCCCATCGGCACGCCGTACACCTCGCAGCGGGCCGGGGTGGCGGCGCTCTTGCCTTCGGCGGCGAGCGCGAGGATCGTGCGGTCCACACCGAGACCGAACCCGATACCCGACAGCGGCTGTCCGCCGAGCTGCTCCATCAGGCCGTCGTAGCGGCCGCCGCCGCCGATGCCGGACTGGGCACCGAGGCCGTCGTGCACGAACTCGAAGGTGGTCTTGGTGTAGTAGTCGAGGCCACGGACCATGCGCGGGTTGACGACGTAGGGCACCCCGAGTGCGTCGAGGTGGCTCAGCACCTCGTCGAAGTGGGCCTTGGCGCTGTCGGACAGGTGGTCGAGCATGAGCGGCGCGTCGGCGGTCATCTCCCGCACCTGGGGGCGCTTGTCGTCGAGCACACGCAGCGGGTTGATCTCGGCGCGGCGGCGAGTCTCCTCGTCGAGCGGCAACCCGAACAGGAACTGCTGCAGCAACTCCCGGTACTGCGGCCGGCAGGTCTCGTCGCCGAGCGAGGTGACCTCGAGGCGGAAGCCTTCCAGTCCCAGGCTGCGGAAACCGGCGTCGGCGACGGCGATGACCTCGGCGTCGAGCGCGGGATCGTCGACGCCGATCGCCTCCACGCCGACCTGCTGCAGCTGCCGGTACCGGCCGGCCTGGGGCCGCTCGTACCGGAAGAACGGGCCCGAGTAGCTGAGCTTGACGGGCAGCTGGCCGCGGTCGAGACCGTGCTCGATGACCGCGCGCATCACACCGGCGGTGCCCTCGGGGCGCAGCGTGACGGACCGGTCGCCACGATCGGCGAACGTGTACATCTCCTTGGTGACGACGTCGGTGGATTCGCCGACACCGCGCGCGAACAATCCGGTGTCCTCGAAGATCGGCAGCTCGATGTGCCCGTACCCGGCCAGACGCGCGGCCCGCGTCAAACCGTCGCGCACGGCCACGAACTCCGCGGACTGCGGCGGAACGTAATCCGGGACACCCTTCGGGGCCGAGAACGTGGAGACCTTGCTCACCTGTCGCTGCTTTCTCTCGTCGGAACGATGTGCGTGTGGGCCCGGATCAGCGGGTGCCGGCCAGGCCCGTCAGGAAGGGGTTCGACACCCGCTCCCGACCGATCGTGCTGGACCGTCCGTGCCCCGGAAGGATGTTCGTGGCGTCGTCGAGCACCAGCAGTTTCGCGGCGAGCGACTCGAGCAGCTGCTCGTGGTTGCCGCCGGGCAGGTCGGTGCGGCCGATGGACCCCTCGAACAGGGTGTCGCCGGTCAGGGCGACCGGAACCTCGGTGCCGTCGGGGGTGGTTGCGACGGTGCGCAACACCACCGATCCCTGGGTGTGGCCGGGGGTGTGGTCGACGACGAAGCGGATCCCGGCGTGCTCGATCTCGTCGCCGTCGGCGAACTCGATCACCTCGTGCGGCTCGGTGAAGGTGGCGCCCTGCAGGAACGGTGCCAGGCTCGAACCGAGTCCGACTCCCGGATCGGTGAGCATGTGCCGGTCGCCGGGGTGGATGTAAGTGGGGATGTCGTACCGGTCCGCGACCACCTGCGCCGACCAGATGTGGTCGAGATGCCCATGGGTGAGCAGTACCGCGCGCGGACTCAGGTCGGATCCGGTGAGGAACTCGTTCAACGGTTCGGCGGCGTCCTGACCGGGATCGACGACGACGCACTCCTTCGAGTTGTCCTGCGCGAGGATGTAGCAGTTGGTCTGGAACATCCCGGCGGGGAATCCGGTAACGAGCACGAGCATCGCTCCTACGGTGAGGGCAGTTCTGGGGGCCCCTACAGCCTAGGTGCAACGCCCGGTCCGCCCGCTTCCAGGTTCGGGTGGCAAACTCGATCCGGCCTGACTTCACAGCTCAGCCACGACCGACGGGTTACGGGAGGACTACAGCAGTGCCGAGCAACGCACAGCGGCGCCAGGCCGCGAAACGCAAACTCGAACGGCAGCTCGCGCGCCGTGCGGAGCGTGAGCGCAAACGCCGCCAACGGAACATCGGTCTGACGGCCCTCGGGGTGATCGTCGCGATCGGTGTGGGCGTCACGCTGTGGGCGGTCAACCGCGGCGACGACGAGAGCGCCACCACCGCCGCCGGCGAGACCGAGCAGAGCTCCGAGTTCGCAGCGATGCCCGCCGGTCGCGCCGAACCGCTGCCCGAATCCGTGAACTGCGCATACCCGGCCGACGGGCGCGAGCCCTCGCGGCCGGTGGAGCCACCGCGCACCGAGGGCATCCTCACCAGCGGCGAGGCCAACACCGACATCAGCGTCAGCGTCGAGACGACGCAGGGGAACATCGGGTTGATCCTGCACAACTCGGATTCGCCGTGCACGGTCAACAGTTTCCTGTCCCTCGCCTCGCAGGGATACTTCGACAACACCGAGTGCCACCGGTTGACGACGTCGCCGTCGCTGCAGGTGCTGCAGTGCGGTGACCCGACCGGTACCGGCAGCGGCGGGCCGGGCTACGAGTTCGCCAACGAGTTCCCCACCGACCAGTTCGCGGCCGACGACCCGGCCTCGCAGGAGCCGATGACCTACCCGCGCGGCACCCTGGCGATGGCCAACGCCGGCCCGGGCACCAACGGCAGCCAGTTCTTCCTGGTCTACGGGGATTCGATACTGCCGCCGCAGTACACGGTGTTCGGTACGGTCGACGAGACCGGACTGGCGACACTCGACAAGATCGCCGCAGAAGGTGTCGCCGGCGGCGGCGCCGACGGCAAGCCGGCCCTGGCGACGTCCCTGACCAGCGTGAGGATGGACTGATGGCCCGCACCCGAACTCGTCTCGCGGTCGTCGCCGCCGGCGCAGCACTCCTGCTGGCCGGTTGTTCCGACGACGGCACCGACACCGCCACGACCACCACCCGTACGGCGACGGCCACCCAGGCTGCGCCGACGTACACGGGCGCGCTGCCCGAACGTCCCGCCGCGGGCGACCCCGTCGACTGCAGCTACATGCCGGACGGCGAGGCCGCGAAGGACGTGACGCCGCCGCAGGGAAGCGGGGTGAGCACCGCGGGATCGCCGACGGTGACGATGACCACCAGCGCGGGCC
>NZ_JADZGH010000244.1:0-824 GCF_015865005.1 Rhodococcus sp. CX | reverse complement strand
TCGCCGCACCGTGCACGGTCAACAGCTTCGTGTCGCTGGCCGAGCAGGGCTATTTCGACGACACACCCTGCCATCGTCTCGTGACCTCACCCGGCCTGCAGGTGCTGCAGTGCGGCGACCCGTCCGGCACCGGCCGGGGCGGCCCGGGCTACGGATTCGACACCGAATACCCGGAGACCGCGTTCGCACCGACCGATCCCGCGCTCTCCCAGCCCGTGGTGTATCCGCGGGGCACCGTCGCGATGGCGAACACCGGGCAGCCCGGCAGCAACGGAAGCCAGTTCTTCCTGGTCTACGAGGATTCGCAGCTTCCGCCGGCGTACACGATCTTCGGCACGATCGACGAGGCCGGTCTCGCGACCATCGAGAAGGTCGCGGCCGCGGGCGACGACGGCTCGATGGGCAGCGTGGGTGGCGGTGCCCCGAACCTGCCGGTGCAGATCGAGACGGTGACCGTCGCGTCCTGAGCACGGTGACATTCCGAGTGCGGTGGCGGGACGGTGCCTTCCGAACGGAAGGCACCGTCCCGTCCGGCTCCCCGGCCGGCTTCCTCTGTGGCCGGTCACCGCACGCCCGGTCCGGGTGCGGGACAACTCCCGCTTCCTGTCCTAACCCCGGCGAATCGGATATCGTGCCGTTGCTGTGACCCCACATCCCTCGACGGTGCCCACCCGCGATCGGACACCCCGCCGCCGCGCGCGCCGGGGCAGCGTGCTGCTCGCCACCGCGATTCTCGCCGCGGGATGCGCGGCCGACAGCGACGCCGCGGGCACCCCGTCGACGACCGCGCTCACCTCGTCCCCCACAGTGACCTCGACCTCGGC
>NZ_JADZGH010000243.1:0-3911 GCF_015865005.1 Rhodococcus sp. CX | reverse complement strand
GCTTCCCGCGAGTTCGCCGCGCGTGCCAGCTCGGTGCCGTCGGCCGCGAAAACGGCACCCGCCGGGGACGTCCCGGTGGGTGCCGTTTTCGCGGCCTCGAGCGCGACCCGGATCAGTTCCTCGTCGTCCCGCAGCCCCATCTACTTCTGCAGCTTGTCCAAGGTCGAGGACAACACGTCGTCGAACCCGCAGCGCTGCGCGATCTCCTCGATCTGCTCGTCCGGATACAGCTCCGTCTCCGACAGGATCACCGCCAGGACCGGCTCGGGCAGACCCATGTCGGCGAGGATCGCCAGGTCCCCCTCTTCCCACGGCTCGACCTCGTCCAGCTCGTCCGGGTCGATGTCGGGAATCTCGATGTTGAGTGCCTCGAGCACGTCGGCGGCGATGTCGTAGTCCACCGCCATCGTCGCGTCGGACAACAGCAACTGCGTCCCCGCCGGAGCCGGACGCACAATCACGAAGAACTCGTCGTCCACGTTGAGCAGACCGAAGACCGCGCCGGAGCTCCGCAGCTCTCGCAGCTCCGTCTCCGCCGTCGCCAAACTCGTCAACGCAGCAGAAGTCAGGGCCCGGCACTTCCACCGGCCTTCCTCCCGCGTGACAGCGACGGCGAAGCCGTCCAGGTCCTCCGACGAAGCACCGGATGCCCCGGATGTTGTCACCGAAGGGCTCTTGTCCCCTACACGCTGTGCAGCCATGCGCGCAACGGTAGTCGGCCCGGTCCCGTGAATGAAGTCCGATGGCGAATGTGCCAACCTGATGCGGTGTCCAGTGCAGTTTCCGCCCCGCCCGTCTGCGTGCTCGGCCTCGGCCTGATCGGCGGTTCGCTGCTGCGTGCCGCCGTCGCCGCGGGCCGCGAAGCCTGGGGATACAACCGTTCGTCCGGTGCCGTCGACGCCGCGATCGCCGACGGCTTCGACGCCTCCACCGACCTGCCCACGGTGCTGCGCCGCGCGGCCGCTTCCGACGCGCTTGTCGTCGTCGCGGTGCCGATGCCGGCGGTCGACTCGGTACTCGCCGCGGTCGCCGAGCACGCCCCGAACGTCGCCCTGACCGACGTGGTGAGTGTGAAATCCGCGGTCGCCGCGGCAGTCGCGGCACGGGGACTGTCCGCACGCTTCGTCGGCGGGCATCCCATGGCCGGGACCGCCGAATCCGGATGGGACGCCGGTACCGCCGATCTCTTCCGCGACGCCGTGTGGGTGGTGACCGTCGACGACGGAGCCGACCCCGACGTGTGGCAACAGGTCGCTGGACTCGCCCTCGACTGCGGTTCGGTGGTCGTGCCCGCCGAATCCGGGGAACACGACGCCGCGGTCGCGCGGATCTCGCATCTGCCGCACATCCTCGCCGAAGCCCTCGCCCTCGCCGGGGCCGGTGGCGGCGACCTCGCGCTGGCGCTGGCGGCCGGTTCCTTCCGCGACGGCACCCGCATCGCCGGGACCGCGCCCGTGCTCGTCGACGCGATGTGCGAGGGCAACGCGACCGCCCTGCTCGCGGCGCTCGACGAAACCCTCGAGGTTCTGCGCAACGCCCGCGAGCAGCTCGCCGACGGCCGCACCGGCGACCTCACGTCCGCGGGCCACGCGGCCCGGCTGCGCTACGAGCAGCGCGAACGCAAGCCCATCACCGGGATCGTCCCCGGCGACGACAACTGGATCGAGCAGCTGCGCGACGCCGGGCGTCGCGGCGGGGTGTGGACGTCGTGAATCTGCGCGACACCGCGTCGGCCCTGGCCAAGCGCGACCTCACCGCGACCGACCACGTCCGGCAGGTCCTCGCCGAACTCGACGCCCTCGACGGCACGCCCTGGAGCAACATCGTCGCCGCCCGCAACGACGCGGCCGCGCTCGAATCCGCGGCCCGCGCCGACGCGGAGCTCGACGCCGGCAGCTGGATCGGCCCGCTGCACGGCGTCGCCGTCGCGATCAAGGACAACATCGACGTCGCGGGAATGCCGACACGCTGCGGCAGCGCCGTCCTCGCCGACGCACCCCCGGCCCGCCGGGATGCCCGGATCGTCGCGCAACTGCGGGAGGCCGGGGCGATCGTCGTCGCCAAGACGCACCTGCACGAGTTCGCCTACGGCCCCACCGGTCTGGTCAATGCGGCCGGTCCGGCCTCGCACCCGCACGATCCGGCGCTGATCAGTGGCGGTTCGTCGTCGGGCTCGGCGGTGCTGGTCGGCAAGGGCATCGTGCCGCTCGCGCTCGGCACCGACACCGGGTGCAGTGTCCGCACACCCGCTGCGCTGTGCGGGATCGTCGGGCTCAAGCCGAGCAGCGGCGCTCTGCCGTTGGACGGCGTGTTCCCGCTGTCCACCACGTTCGACCACATCGGCCTGCTCACCGGCGACGTCCTCGACGCCGGTCTGGCGTGGGGTGCGCTGCCCGGGGTCGCGCACCTGCGCACCCCGGTGTCGGGACTGCGCGTGGGCGTACTGCGCGGCGGCATCTGGGACATCGACGACGCCGAGGTCGCCGCGGCGCTCGACACCGCCTGCCGCACCCTCCGCGATCTCGGGGCCGAGGTCGTGGACACGACACTGCCCGAGACGGACGAGATGCTCGGCGCGTATCCGATCGTCACCGGATCCGAGGCGTACGAAACGCATCAACGGTGGTTCGAGGACGACCCCGGCAGATATTGCCCGCCGACGGCGGCACTTCTGGCCGCGCAGGCCGACCGGCCCGCCTCCGAATACCTGCGGGCGCTGCGCGCGGCCGAACGCCTGCGCGGCGAGGTGCTGCGGCGACTGCGCCGAACCGAACGACTCGACGCCCTGCTCACCGTCACCACCGGGGTGCGGTCGGCGCCGGTGGACAGCGACCCCGCCGAGCTGCGTGCTCCCCTGCTGCAGCGCTGCATCCCGTTCAACGTGCTCGGGGTCCCTGCACTGTCCGTACCGGCCCCGGACGGCCACGATCACCCCGTCGGCCTGCAGGTCGTCGGACTGACGAGCGGGCCCGGCGGACACGGCAGCCATCCCGGCGAGTCCACGGCGCTCGCGCTCGCCCTGGCCGTCGAGGGCACACCGGACGATCAGATGCGTTCGGCGAGCCCGTGATAGTCGACGACGAAACCGTCCGCGTCGACCGTGACGGTCGAACTCGATACCGGTGACATGACGTGGATGCCGTCGGCGGCGCTGCTGTAGATGAGCGTCGCCTCCTCGACGCTGAGATCGAGCAGGTTCACGTACACGACGGGAACCTCGAGATCGTCCGCGCCGGACTGCAATGCGTACCGCCGGATCGGCAGCGCATTGAAGAACGGGCTGAGGATCACGTCGACGTCGAGTGCACCACCGAACGCAGACCGCTGATGCTGCGTCCCGTTGTCGACCATCCAGATTCCCTCACCGGACCGGCTGATCGACATGTGCTTCTCACCCGAGGCCAGCGTCGTGCGCACCGACAACCTGCGGGTGACACCGTTCTCGTCGGTCACGAGGTCGTAGGACGCACTGAAGGCCGGATGCTCGGCGCACGCACCCCCGACGATACGGCCGGACGACTTGATGCGACTACCGCTCAACTGCACACGGACCGATTCCATACGCGGCGCATCGACCGCCCGCCACGTCAGAATCGCGGGCCAGGTCGATGCGCTGCTCGCCGCAGTGCTCGCGGCATCAGGGGCTGGCATGCTCACGGTGTCTACCGTAAGCGACGAACGGCACGTAAGTGGCCTCGGCGCTCGATTCGAAACCACTCCCTGTTCACACGGCCGGAACAATCGGTTCGTCACGGTCCCGGCCGGCGAGCCGATTCGAGAACACGGCCAGGGCCGCGGCACCCACGGCAACATTGAGCAGGGCCCCGAACTCTGCGACCGCGAAGTCGACGACCTCGACGAACAGCACCGTGATCAGGGCCGCCGCACTGAACACCGGCAGCGCCCACCCG
>NZ_JADZGH010000242.1:9794-15164 GCF_015865005.1 Rhodococcus sp. CX | reverse complement strand
GTTCCACGACTCCAACACCAACGCCCGCTCCTGAGCACCCAACAACGGGACGGAGCGGACCGGCAGGGACGGGTCGGCATCGACGAACGCCGTGAAGAAGTCCAGGAAGCGCGCGTGGTGCGCAGAGTTCTCTTCCGCCGTGTAGCGGTCGGGGTTGGCCTCGAAGTCGATGTTGAGGCGCGTGCCGTTGACGTTCTCGTAGAAGTTGATGCCGAGATCCTCGACCGTGCCGGTCGACAGGATCGTGAGCTCGCCCAGGATGGGGCCGAAGGGGATGCCGCCGTGGAACAGCATCACGTTCACGAGGGGCCCGAACAGGCCCCCGTTCGGATCCGCCGAGTCGCGGCGGATGTCCTCGTGGCGGAACAGCTGGTGCCGCAGAGCCCCGGCGACCGCGACCTGCACCTCGGAGATCAGCTCGGCGACGGTCGTGTCGTGCCCGACCCGCACGGTCAGCGGCACGATGTTGGACAGCATGCCGCCCGATCGCCGGGTCAGCGCGGTGGTCCGGCCCGTCACGGGCAGGCTCAGGACGACCTCTTCCCGTCCGGTCATCTGGGACAGGAAGGCCGCGACCGACGCGATGAGGAACGTGGACCGGATGGTGACGTTGCGCTCGACGGCGGCGTCGAACCGTGTGGCCAAGCTCTCGGACAACGTGGCCGAGGAGAGCTCCTTGCGGGCCGCCGGCGGAGCGATCCGGTGGCTCAGGCCGACGGCGCTGTCGAGTCCGGCGATGCGTTCGCGCCAGTACTCGCGGTCCCGTTCGAAGCGAGGACTGTTGCGGTAGGCCAGCTCGGCCTCGCGCAGGTCCGGGAGGTCCCCGACCTCGAGGGGTTCCGGCTCACGACCCTCGACCGCGGCCGAGTAGAGCTCCGCGACGCGCGTCATGAAGTTCATGGCGCCGAAGCCGTCGAGCACGACGTGGTGCACCCGGGCATACCAGTAGTAGCGGGAGTCCTCGAGCCGGAGCGCGGCGGCGACGATCAGCCGGTCGTCGACGATGTCGATGGGCCGGCTGTACTCGGCGCGCATCCACTCTTCGGCCGCCTTCTCCGGATCGGGAGCATCCCGCAGGTCGACGAGCTCGAGGGGGGTGTCGAGGGACGGGTCGACGATCTGGTGGGGCACCCCGTCGATCTCGAGGAGCCGAACGAATCCGGACTGGAGGTCGCCTGCGGCGATCCGGCTGACCCTTTCGAGCACCTCGGTGTCGAGGTCCCCGCGGAGGTCGACGTACTGCGCGTTGTTGATCGCGACGGACGGGTTACGGTGCTGCGCGTACCACAATCCGAGCTGCGCCGGGGAAAGCGGGAATGCGTCCCCCTGCAACGCCTGATCAGCGCTGTCGATTCCGTCGATTTCTCGCGGGTCCAACCGTTACCTCGTTTCCGGAACATCTTCGAGTTCCCCACACCACAAACGCCCTGTTCCTCGCCCGAGAGGGCACAGGAACCGACCGCTACTCGCACAAGAGCAACCGCTGCTTATCGTCTATTGCCGGTCGGTCCAACTCTGTTTCATCGGCGCACCTGCGCCTACCCTGCACGGACCCCTGTCCGCCTCCCCCCGCACGCCGAAGACCGCCCCGAGGTACCGGGGCGGTGAGGTGGGCATTCGGCGCACGCACATCGCCCCAATCTACCGCCTGGGAACACTGCCGCCGAAACGACCGCACGGGACCCGACGCTGCGCGCCGAACCCCGCGGGAGTGAATCTACCGAGCAGTAGCGACACAGGTCGCGTTTTCTCGTCACCTGCTCACCAGAGCACCGCAATGATCACGTTGAGGATGCCGAGACCGCCGATCGTGTGGGCGAGAGCACCCGTCGATCCCGGGTTCTGCTTCTCCTTCTTGAGGCCCACGATCGCGAGGACGAGGATCACCACGGCGACCACGAGCTTGACGCCGATCTTCATGTGGTTCAGCTCAACCACGTCCTGTGCCTCGCGCAGACCGACGAGGGCGAGGCCGCTCACAAGCTGGAGGATCGCGCCGTGCAGCATGCCGGTCACGACACGAGGTTCCTTCACCACGGCGAGCCAGCTGCCGATGATGCCGGCGAGGCCGATGAAGTGCAGGATGAGGAAGATCTTGATGGCGACGTCCATGCCCGTCATCCGAGCATCGACGCCGGCGTTTTGTCCAGTTAGGTCACGCTCAGCACGTGTCCGAGGTCACCCCACCGGTCGCGATACGGACCGGTCGGCTCCGGATCGTGGCGAGGGACCGATCCAGCACGCGTAGGGCGCCGCCCCGCCGCTCGGAACCGGGGTTCCGGTAGCGGCCGGGGCGACGCCCTCGAGGCCCGGGGCCTCGAACGCTCCCGGGGGCCCTGAACGCTACTGTCGCGCGTCCTTCCCGCCCGTCGGGGCATGTCCCTGCACGCGGGCTTCGACGGACCGGTGCAGGATCTGCTCGGCGTGCCGCAGCACCGGTGCGTCGACCATCTTTCCTTCGAACTGGAACACCCCGCGTTCCTCGGGCACCGCGGCCAGCACGCGTCGCGCCCACTCGACCTCTTCCTCGGTCGGGGCGTAGGCCTGGCGGATGACCTCGATCTGGCCGGGGTGAATCGCGACCTTCGCGTCGAAGCCGACCGCGACGGCGTCGAGCGTCTCGTCCCGCAGGCCGTCGTGGTCCTTGATGTCGAGGTACACCGAGTCCAGCGCCCACCGGCGGTAGGTCTTCGCCGCGAGCAGCGCCGACGAACGAACGTGCCGCGCGACGTCGCGGTACGACCCGTCCGCGTGGCGGCTGGACTGACCGCCCAACCCGACGACGAGGTCTTCCGCACCCCACATGACGCCGATCGTGCCGGCGGCGAGTGCGATCTCCGAGACGGCGAGGGCGCCGGCCGGCGACTCGATCAGCGCGACCACCTCACGCGGGGCGAGGGAGGTGACCTGCTCCGCGGACTCGCACTTGGCGAGCATCACCCGCGTGTACGCGGTCTTCGCGAGCGCCTTCAGATCCTCGGCGTGCTCCTCGGTACCCACCGGGTTGACCCGCACCACGGTCCGTTCGGGATCGAGGGGCGTGTCGACGAGGCAGCGCCGCGCGTAGTCCTTGTCGGCGTGCGCGACACCGTCTTCGAGGTCGAGGATCACGACGTCGGCGATCGCCGCGGCCTTCCCGTACCGCTCGGGCCGGTCCGCCGGGCAGAACAGCCACGCAGGGCCCGGAATGGTGCTCATCGTCGTCAACCTTCCTGCGCCGGATCGACCGGCCGCTTCTGGACGAGAGTCTGCCGCACCGCGACGGCGATCACCTTGCCGTGCTGATTGCGGGCGGTGTGTTCGAACGTCACGATGCCCTGCCCCGGCCGGGACTTCGACTCGCGCTTGTCGGTGATGAGGGTTTCCGCATACATGGTGTCGCCGTGGCGGACCGGATGCGGGAACTTGACCTCCGAGAAGCCGAGATTGGCGACGATCGTGCCCTGGGTGAGCTGCGCGACGGACAGGCCGATCAGGGTGGACAGCGTGAACATCGAGTTGACCAGCGGCTCGCCGAACTCGGTGCCGGCACTGTAGGCGGCATCGAGGTGCAGGGCCTGGGTGTTCATCGTCAGCGTCGTGAACAGAACGTTGTCCGCCTCGGTCACGGTGCGGCCGGGCCGGTGTTCGTAGACGGCGCCGAGTTCGAACTCCTCGAACCACAGGCCCCGCTGGACTACGCGCTTGGTGACTTCCGTGTTGTTCGCGGGCGGGGTGCTCACAGGCCCAGCTCCCGCGCCACCAGCATCAGCTGGACCTCGGTGGTGCCCTCGCCGATCTCGAGGATCTTGCTGTCGCGGTAGTGCCGCGCCACCGGGTACTCGTTCATGAAGCCGTAGCCGCCGTGGATCTGGGTGGCATCGCGCGCGTTGTCCATCGCCGCCTCGGACGCGATGAGCTTGGCGATCGCAGCCTGCTTCTTGAACGGCTTGCCGGAGAGCATCAGGGCTGCCGCGTCGTAGTAGGCGGTCCGGGCCGTGTGCGCCCGCGCTTCCATGCGCGCGATCTTGAAGGCGATGGCCTGGTTGCTGCCGATGGGCCGGCCGAACGCCTCGCGTTCCTTGGCGTACTTGACGGACTCGTCGACACAACCCTGCGCCGCACCGGTGGACAGCGCTGCGATCGCGATACGGCCCTCGTCGAGGATCCGCAGGAAGTTCGCGTAGCCGCGGCCGCGCTCACCGAGCAGGTTCTCGGCCGGCACCCGCACGTCGGAGAACGTGAGCGGATGCGTGTCCGAAGCGTTCCACCCGACCTTGTTGTATGCGGGTTCGGCGGTGAAGCCGGGGGTGTCGGTGGGAACGACGATCGTGGAGATCTCCTTCTTGCCGTCGCGTTCGCCCGTGACGGCGGTGACGGTGACGATCTCGGTGATGTCGGTGCCGGAGTTGGTGATGAACTGCTTGTTGCCGTTGATCACCCACTGGTCGCCGTCGAGCTTCGCGGTGGTCTTGGTGCCGCCCGCGTCGCTGCCGGCGCCCGGCTCGGTCAGGCCGAACGCGCCGAGCGCGCGGCCCGCGGCGAGCTGCGGCAGCCACTTGTTCTTCTGTTCCTCGTTGCCGAAGCGGTAGATCGGCATCGCACCGAGCGAGACGCCCGCCTCGAGGGTGATGGCGACGGACTGATCGACCTTGCCGAGTTCCTCGAGGGCCAGGCACAGGGCGAAGTAGTCGCCGCCCTGGCCGCCGTACTCCTCGGGGAAGGGCAGGCCGAACAGGCCCAGCTCGGCCATGCCCGCCACGACCTCGTACGGGAAGGTGTGGTTGGCGTCGTGCTCGGCGGCGACCGGCGCGACGACGGTGCGCGCGAACTCGGCGACGGTGTTCTTCAGGTCCCGGTAGTCGTCGGGAAGCTGGTCGGTGGAGAGGTAGCTGCTCATGGGGCGGTCCTAGTTCTCGGTGTCGGAAGGAACTGCGGCGTCGGAAGGAACGGCGGCGTCGGAAGGAACGGCGGCGTCGGAAGGAACTGCGGTGTCGGTGTGGACGGGCACGATGCGTGCGAGGAGCTGGTCGACCTTGACCTGATCGCCGGCGGCGACCAGCAGTTCGACGGTGCCGTCGACCGGCGAGGTCAGGGCGTGCTCCATCTTCATGGCCTCGACGACCACGACCGTGGTGCCTGCGGTGACCGTGGCACCGGCCTCGACGGGGGTGGCGATGACCGTGCCCGGCATGGGGCTGGTCAGCTCCGCTTCCCCGGCGTGGGCGTCCGCGCCGCGGATGTTCGGTTCGCGGGCCTCACGCACCGGCCACGTGCCGCCGTTGCCGGCCAGCCACACGTGATCGTCGTCGGCGGCGACGCGGAACACCGAACGCCGGCCGTCGAGGATGATGTTCAGGACCGCCCCGTCGAGTTCCGCGGTGAGCGGGC